>JACCVE010000245.1 GCA_013698285.1 Chloroflexia bacterium
TGGCGGTGGCGACCGGTGCGGTGGCCACCGGAGCGGTCGCCGCCGTGCCGCCCCGGATCACGCGGGTCACGGGGGTTGCGGTCGGTGCCGTGCCACCGGGAGGCGTGGTCGCGACGCTGGTCGCCGCTTGGGTCGCGGTCGGCGCGGCGACGGTGCTCCGCGGCCGGCTCACGGTCACCGTGCCGGTGACCGGCGGGCTCGTGGGTGCGGGAGTCGACGTGGCGGTGGTCGACGTGACGGTGAAGGTGACGCTGGAGCGGGCGCCGCTCTCCCGGCCGATCACCTCGACCTTATGGGCGCCGGTGGTCGTGGTGGGCACGGTGATCTGGGTCGAGAGCGCACCGGAGGCCGACGCCGTCGCCGAGATGAGTTTCACCGGGTCGGTGGCGGAGCGGTAGAACAGATCTCCGCCGCCTCACCGGCCCGCAGACCTGCCGCCTTGACCGTGGCCAGCGTCCCGGCCGGGCCGGACGATGGCGAGATGGTGACCGAGGTGGCGACCCCGAACTGGGCCGAGACCCGGGCCCCGGTCCTGCTGCCGACCGCGAAGACGGTGTAGCCCCCCGCCGGGGCCTGGGGCACGGTGAAGGTGGTCGATCCGCTGCCGGCGTCGTTGGTCAGGAACGAGGCGACGCTGGTGCTGGCGGTATTCTCCCAATAGACCCGCACGATCTCGCCGGCGCCGAAGTACTGGCAACTGATGGCCACCGCGGCGCCCACCTTGGCCGTGGTCGGGGAGAGGCCGCAGCGGGCCGGGGGAGGCGGCGGTGCGGCGCCGATCATCAGGACGCCGTTGCGGACCGAGAAGTAGGTAATCCCGACGTTGTTGCCGTCGCGGCCGCCCTCGTTGATCTTGTTGCGCGGGTCGGCGACGGAGCGGACGGCGTAGTCGCCATCGACCAGGCGGGAGGTCCCGAGATCGACCCACTGCCCGGCCAGGGAGGCGTAGTAGGTGTCGCCCCAGCCGACCGAGAGGCCCTGCCGGGTGGCGTTGCAGTTCGAATACTGGGCGCCGCTCGGGCCGCCGCTGGTGATCCGGGTGTAGTCCATGATGCAGAAGCTGGTCTTCTGACCTCGCTGGTTCGTGGCGATATAGGCGCCGGTGGCGTCCCGCTTCAGCAGGCCGTACTCGGCAAAGTCCTGGAAGTGGTAGTGGTAATGGTCAGGGTGATAAACGTAGTCGTTGCTGGCGAACCGTTGCACCGCCAGCGCGCCGCCGGTCGGGGCGTCGTAGATGTTCTGGTAGATGCCGGCGGCTCCATCGGGGTTCGGGTCGCCCTGCAGCTCCAGCCGGCCCTCGCCGGCGTTCCAGACGGTGCTGGAGAAGCGCAGCAGGTGGTGGGTGGTGCCGGAGATGGTGCCGGTGTCGAAGTAGAGCTGCTGCGGACTGAGGACCTTGAGGTCCGGATAGAGCGGCGCCCCGACCGCCTTGGCGCCCGGCCCGACCGGCGCGAGCGAGGCCAAGAGGCTCAAGACGACCAACGCGACGATGCCTAACCGGTGGACCATGCTACCCCTACCCCTCATGTTGGCCACCGGCGCCCGGCTCTCGGCCGCCCCCGGCAGACATCCCGCTCGCCGACGTGATGGCGCCGGCCGGACCCCCGCACGGTGTCCGGCACGCCATGGCGCTGACGCGTGCCCGGAGGAGCAGTTCTCCACCGGGACACGACCCGTCAGCCGACGAGACTTGGTCTCGTCACTCTCCCATGATTACTGTACGGGAACCCGACCGAAAGTCAACGTGAGCGGACCACCGATCCCTTCCCTTTGGTCCTGATAACGCGCCGCCGTCGGTGGACGTTTCGGTCCCCGGGGCCGTCCGGGGCGGTGCCGATCCGCCATCCCCGGCGGTGCGAGAGCGAGGCGACGCGGGACCGCGCCCGTCCGTCGCCACGTTCCCATATCCTGAGACGAGCGAAACACCGTCGCACATCGGCTCGACGTGCCGCCCGGACGACCCTCGGAAACTGGAGGACAGGGCATGCGAAGCGATCGACCGGCATCGGCCAGCACCACTCCCTACGTCGCCATCGGCTCCCTCGCGATCGCGCTGTCGTTGGCATCGCTGGTGCCGGAGGCGATTATCGGCCTCCTCATCGGCGTGCTGGTCGGCGCCGGGAGCGGCTACTGGGTCGCCCGCTCGGGCGGCGACGCCGGCGAGGCCCGCGACGTCAGCATCCGCTACGGGTCGATCACGGCCTTGGTCCTGGTGATCGTGGTCGCCCTGGTCGCCTCGACGGTCTGACCGTGAAGGTGTTCACCAGCCGCGACGGGACTGAGC
>JACCVE010000246.1 GCA_013698285.1 Chloroflexia bacterium
GTCGAGGCTGTCGGGGATCAAGTAGTCCGCCGAGAGCTCGTCGTCGGTGACCAGCTCGGCGATCGCCACCGCGGCCGCGATCTTCATCTCGTCGTTGACCACCCTGGCCTTCACGTCGAGCGCCCCGCGCAGCACGCCGGGGAAGGCTAGGGAGTTGTTGACCTGGTTGGGGTAGTCGCTGCGGCCGGTCGCCACGGCGAGGGCGCCGGCGTCCTTGGCAAGGTCTGGGGTGATCTCGGGGATCGGGTTCGCCAGCGCGAAGACCAGGGGATCCGGCGCCATCGCCCGGACATCGTCCTGCCCCAGCGCGCCGGCCGCGGAGAGGCCGATGAAGGCGTCCAGGCCGCCGATCACCTCTGCCAGGAGGCCGACGCGACCGGAGTGGTTCGTCATCCCGGCGATCTCGCGCTTGGAGTCGTCCATGTGGCCGGTGCGGCCGGCGTAGATCGCTCCGGCCCGGTCACAGAGGATCACGTCGCCGATCCCGAGGGCCAGGAGCAGCTTGGCGACGGCGATGCCTGCGGCACCGGCCCCGTTGATCGCGACCCGGGTCTCGCCCATCGTGCCGCCGCGCAGGCGCAGGCCGTTCAGCAGGGCGGCCGCGACCACGATGGCGGTGCCGTGCTGGTCGTCGTGGAAGACGGGCATGTCCAGCCGCTCTCGCAGCTTGGCCTCGATCTCGAAGCAGCGCGGGGCGCTGATGTCCTCCAGATTGATGCCGCCGAAGCTGGGGGAGATGGCCTCGACGATCCGTACGATCTCGTCCGGTTCCCGGGCCGCCAGGCAGATCGGGAAGGCTTCCACCCCGGCCAGGGACTGGAACAAGACCGCCTTCCCCTCCATGACCGGCAGGGCGGCCTGGGGCCCGATGTCGCCGAGGCCGAGGACGGCCGAGCCGTCGGTGACGATCGCCACCAGGTTGCCCTTGCTGGTCAGCTCGGTCACGCGCTCCGGCTCGTCCCGGATGATCCGGGCGGGCACCAGCGCGGCGGGCGGGACGTAGAGCAGGTTGAGGATGTGGTGGTCCCGGATGGGGATCTTGCTCTGGATCTCCAGCACCCCACCGTGCCGCTCGCGCAGCTCGATCGCCTCTTCCCGGAAGGTCCGCTGATCGGCCCGGGTGCTGGGCTTGGAGGGCAGCAGACGTCCCTCGTAGACGAACCGGCGCGTCTTCTCATACACCTCGGCCGGGTCGACCTGGCGACCGGCCTCGCCCGCCTCCAGGGTGCCCCGGACCACGGCCGCGGCGATCGAGGGGGCCACCCGGAAGTCGAAGATGCGGGGCACGATCATGTCCGGGTGCAGCTCGTCCGGGCGGACCATCGCCGCCAGGGCATCGGCGGCATAGCGCAGGGTCCGGAGGCGGATATTGCGGGCCCGGCTGTCGAGGAGGCCCCGGAAGAATCCCGGGAAGACCAGTGAAATGTCCATCGTGTTGGCGAAGTCGGACCGGCCGGTGGCCACCACCCGGGCCCCGGCCGCCCGGGCGAGGTCGGGCGCGATCTCCGCCTCGGGCACGGCCAGGGCGAAGACGATCGGGTCCCGGGCCATGCTCCGGACCATCTCCTCGGTGACGATGCCACCGGTCGACAGGCCGATGAAGACATCGGCCCCCTTCAACATCTCGGCCAATCCCCCCCGCCGGTCGGCCGGGTTCGTCTCCTTCGCGACGTAGGCCTTGGCCCAATTCATCCGCTCGGGGCGATACCGGTAGATGGCCCCGGCCCGGTCGCAGACGATCACATTCCGGATGCCCGAACGAGTCAATAGGCGAGCGACGCCGATGCCGGCGACGCCCGCCCCGCTGATGACCACCGAGACATCGGCGAGGTCCTTCTTGACGATCTTGACGGCGTTCTGCAGGGCGCCGAGGACCAGGACGGCCGTGCCGTGGTGTTGGTTGGAGAAGACCGGGATGTCGCCGGCCTTCTCGAGGTGGTCGGCCACGGTGAAGGCGTGGGGGGCGGAAATATCGTCCAGGCAGATCGCGCCGAAGGTCGGCATGATCGCGGCCCCAGTCTCGACGATCGCTTGCGGGTCCCGGGTCGAGAGGCAGATGGGAAAGGCGTCGATGCCAGCGAAGGTCTTAAAGAGGACGCTCTTGCCCTCTTCGATCGGGATCGCCGCCTCGGGTGGGCCGACCTGGCTGCCGAAGATATCCGAGCCATCGGTCAGGATCGCCACCGTGTTGCCCCGGCAGGTGAGGTCGTACGACGCCAGGGAGTCGTCCCGGATCGCGAGGCACGCCTCGGCCACGCCGGGGGTGTAGACCAGCGACAAGATCGCCCGGTCGCGGACGGGTACCTTGCTCCGAACCCCGATCAGGCCCCGGTAGCGGCGCCGGTAGTCCAGCCCTTCCTCGGCCGCCTCGTCGGTTTCCCAAACGTCCCTCGACGGGGACGACTCGATGGCGGGAGAACGCGGCGGCTCGCCCGGCGGGTGGCCTGCCTCACTGGACGCCGGCGGCGTAACGTCCCGCACCACGTCGTGCTCGACAACACCGTTCGGAACGGCCTCTCGCTCCCCAGTGGACTCGCCAAAGGTCGCCGTGGCGTCGTGGGTGGGCTGTTTTGCCTTCCGCTGGGACACGTCGTCCTCCCCGAGAGAGCTAGTCTCATCGCTGGTCACCGTCGTCGCGGCGAGTGCGCCTGGTCATCGTATCACCGTCGATGGTCCGGGTCCCGGCCCCGGGCAGGTGAGTCGTTATGGTATAGTTACCCACTTACGCGCAAGACCGCGCCCGTGGAATTTTCCCGGATGTTGCCACATCCATTTCCCGTGCTACGTGAAAGCAGTCTCCGCGTCTTGACGGCCCCATGCGTCGGCCGTCCGCGTCGCGTGTTCTGGACCAGCCGCCCTCGAGTCGCCACGGGAGATGTCCAGGACGCGCCCCAACCTATGAGGTGTGCCCGATGACATCGTCTGATCCCCGTGACGAATCGCGATTGTCCCCCGACGAGACGCCCGTTGACGCCCCTCCCGC
>JACCVE010000249.1 GCA_013698285.1 Chloroflexia bacterium
GTTCCGAGCTCACCGAGGAGCGGGAGGCCAGCGACTCGCCGAGGTCGCCGCGGAGGGCGTTGCCGAGCCACAGGCCGTACTGGACGATCAGCGGCTGGTCGAGCCCGTACTTCTCCATGATCCGCGCCACCAGCTCCGGCCGCTGGGCGACGGCCGGCCCGGCGAGCGCCTCGACGATCCCACCGGGGATGAGGTGCATCAGCACGAAGACGATCGTGGCGACGCCCCAGATGGTGAGGCACGCGGTGAGAATCCGGGTGGCGATGTATCGACCCATCCGTCGCCTACCCTTCCATCTGAGACCGAGACTGAGACGGAGTCGTCCCGATCAACCGCTTGGCGGTCGCCGGATGGTTACCCGGCGACCACCCGGCGACCGCCCGGCCGTCGTCGGGCGGCCGCCACGGAGGAGCGCGTCGTCGCCTATTGCGTCAGGGTGATGTCCTTGAGGATGTGCCACAGCGGCAGGCCGAACCCGTCGGCGGCGGCGAACGTGACGTTGCCGAGCTGATCGTTGCGGTAGGCGACGAAGTTGTTTCGCGTCACCATCGGCTGGAAGTTGCCGAGCGTGGCGACCGCCGCCTCCAGTTCCCGCATGATCGTCACCCGCATCGCCGGGTCGGCCTCCGCCGCGGCCCGGGTGATCAGGTCGTCGACCGCCGGGTCATCCATGCCGATGAAGGTGGCCTGCCCGTTGCCCAGCTCGACCAGGATCAGGTAGGGGTCGCTGTAGCCCGCCCACCAGGAGATAGCCAGTTGGGACGACTCCCCGTCGGTGTAGTCGGCGACGAAGGTGGCCAGGTCGCGCTGGACGATCTCGATCTCGATGCCCGCCTCGGCCAACTGCTCCTGGAGGACCTCGGCCATCGTCACCGTCGCCGCCAACGCCGGAGTGACGAGGAGCTGCAGCGCCAGGCCCTCGCCGACGCCTGCCTCCGCCAGGAGCGCCCGGGCCCGCTCCACGTCGCGCGTGTAAAACGGCAAATCCGCCAGTGGCGTCGCGAGCTCGCTGAACGCCGACGCGATCGGGCCGGTGACGGTGCCGCGGCCGAACAGCGCGGCCAGGTTGATCTCCTCGCGGTCCATCGCCAGCGAGATCGCCTGTCGCACCCGCTGGTCGGCCAGCTCCGGCTGGTTCCCGTTCACGAACAAGATGTAGTAGTTCGTCGTGGTCTGCTCCACGGCGGTGACGTTGTCGTCACTCGCCAGCAGGTCGAGCACGGCCGGGTTCTCGAACAGCGCCAGCTGGACCTCGCCCGTCCGCAGCGAGGCGACGCGCGCCGACTCGTCGGGGATGATCTGCCAGACGACCTCGTCGAGCTGCGCCCCGCCCGGCTGCCAGTAGTCGGTGACCTTGCCGAAGACCCAGCGCTGGTCGGGCAGGTGCTCGACGACCCGGAACGGCCCCGTCCCGACCACCATGGTCGTCAGGTCGATCTCGCCGGACTCCACTTCCGCCGCCGGCACGATCGACGTCGTCGTCGCGGAGAGCGACTGCAAGAATGGCGAATAGGGCTCGGTCAACGTCGCCGTCACCTCGTAGTCGCCGGTCGCCTCAACGGTGACGCCGATCCGGTTCCCCACCGCGGTGGGTGTCCCGAGCGCCTCGGCCGACGCCGCCGCCTCGACCGTTGCCGGGTCTGGCTCCAGGCTCGGCCCCATCTTGACGTTCCACCAGGACTCGGGCGACTCCAGCACGCGCCGCAGGCTGAAGACCACATCGTCGGCCTTCATCTCGCGGCCGTTGTGGAACATCACCCCCTGGCGGAGGGCGAATACGTAGGTGCGATCGTCTGGGGTCTCCCAACTCTCGGCCAGGCCGGGGATGGGGCCGAGCGCGTCATCCAGGAACACGAGGCTCTCATAGGCGACGGCCTGGATCTCCCAGGTGATCTGGCTCGCGCTGAAGTGTGGGTCCAGGTTCAAGACCTCGCCGGGCTTGCCGATCACGAGCCGCCCGCCGGCCTGGCCATGCACCGGCTGGTTGATGCCGATCCCGCCGAGCGCCACGGCGCTGAACAGGCCCGCCTTCACCGCCGTTCGCCGGGAGAGCGACCCGGCCAGCAACCCGTCGAGATCCACCATTCGCGTCGTCATCGCGTGCCCTCCTTGGGCGTGGCGCGGTTGCCCGCGCTATTGACCGACACCAGTGACGGGCCCGCTATGCCCGGTCGTCCAGCGACTGATGACCACCTTGCTCTCGGTGAAGAACCGGACCGAGTCCCGGCTCTGCGGATGCAGCGTGCCGAAGAAGGAGCCTTTGGCCCCACTGAACGGGAAGTAGGCCATCGGTGCCGCGACACCGACGTTGATGCCGACGTTGCCGGTCTCCACCTCGTAGCGAAACTTGCGCGCCGCCGCGCCGCTCTCGGTGAAGATCGACGCGGCGTTGCCGTACTCGGCGGCGTTGATCTGGGCGATCGCCTGGTCGAGGCTATCGACGGGCGACATGCTGATCACGGGACCGAAGATCTCCTCCTGGTAGATCCGCATCCCCGGGAGCACGTTGTCGAGGAGCGTCGGCCCGACGAAGTAGCCGTGCGGCCGTTCCGGGACCCGCACCTGCCGGCCGTCGAGGACGGCTTCGGCCCCCTCTCCCACGCCGGAGGTGATGGCGGCGAAGATCCGGTCGCGCGCGGCCGCCGAGACGACCGGCCCCAGTTCCACACCCGGCTCGAGCCCGTCGCCGACACGCAGCTTGCTGGCGGCCTCGGCCACCCGTTCCCGCGCCGCGTCGTGGGCGTCGCCGACGGTCAGTACCAGCGAGTTGGCCAGGCATCGCTGGCCGGCGGCACCGTAGAACGAGTTCATGATGGTGGAGAGGTAGACGTCCAGGTTGGCGTCGGGCATCACCACGATCGCGTTCTTGGCACCACCGGATGCCTGGACG
>JACCVE010000313.1 GCA_013698285.1 Chloroflexia bacterium
GAGACGACCCCGCTGATCAACCGGGCGACCAACAGCTCGTACCCGACCGGGTCGATCTTCAAGATGATCACCACGGCCGCCGCGATGGAGGTCCTCGACTATACCGAGGACACGGTCATCGAGTGCCCGGCCCAGTTCTTCCTCGAAGGCAACGTCTACAACTACTGGGTGATCGAGTACGAGTCGCCGCAGCAGGGCCCCCTCACCCTGCACCAGGCCCTGGTCCAGTCCTGCAACACCGTCTTCTATCAGATCGGCCAGGACCTCGACGACGAGGACGACATGGCCCTGCCCGAGATGGCCCGAGCCTTCGGTCTCGGGGGACCAACGGGCATCCCCCTCTACCCCGAGGTCGGCGGCACCGTGCCCGATCCGGAGTGGAAGCTGGATAGCCAGGGTGACTACTGGTCCACCGGGGACGCGGTGAACCTGGCCATCGGCCAGGGCTTCGTCCAGTCCACCCCGCTCCAGATGGCGAACGCCTACGCCACGATCGCCAACGGCGGTACCCTGCTCCAGCCCTACATCGTCGATCGCCTCCGCTCGACCGGAGGATCGATGGAACAGGTCGGCGAGCGGGTCGAACTGGGCACCCTACCCCTCTCCGGAACCCAGGTCGGCCAGATCCAGTCGGCCCTCCGAGACCAGACCAGCAACGCCGGCGAACTCGGCTCGGCCCGTGTCTTCGGCCCCACCTACGACTACCCGATCGCCGGCAAGACCGGCACCGCCCAGATCTCCTCCGAGCGGGACAGCAAGCCCCACTCCTGGTTCGCCGCCTTCGGCCCCTACGGCGAGGACGCCACGATCGCCACCACCGTGATGATCGAGCAGATCGGCGAGGGGGGCTCCTTCGCCGCCCCCGCCACCCGCGCCATCTTCGACGCCTACCGCGAGACCGACCTGGCCGACGAGACGGCGCCCTGACGACGACGTGACCGGCCCTGGTGCCGGCGGTTCGGGTCACCAGTGACGTCCGTCCTCCGGGACACCCCGGCGAGGCGGATGTCACGGTCCACGCGACGAGGACCTGTCGATCACGTCCCGCCCGAGAAGAGCAGCGCGTACCGCACGATCACGCCAAGGACAATGATCGCCAGGACCCATCCGACGATCTTCCAAACGGTCGTGGTAGCCATGGATGGCGCCCCTTTCCTGCTCCGAAACCACGAATGCCCATCGCCGGGCCTGCGCGGGACGCCACTCCGGATCACCGCCGGTCGAACACCCACTCGCCCCCGACCATCGTCGCCAGCGGGGCGATGCTGCCGAGTTCATCTGGTTCCCGGTCGAGTGATCCCGGTTTCAGGACGACCAGGTCGGCCAGGTAGTCTGGCGCGATCCGCCCCAGGTCATCCTCCCGGCCGATCGCCCGGGCCGCGCCGGTCGTGTAGGCGTCGAGCGCTTCGGCCGTGGTCAGCGCCTGGCCGGGGTCGAACTGGCGGCCGGTGATGGTCTGGCGCGTGGTGAGCGCCTGGCAGCCGACGAAGGGGTTGAAGTCGTCCACCGGGCTGTCGGAGGTCCCCGCCAGGGTGATCCCGGCGTCGAGGTAGGCGCGGGCCGGCATCACGGCTCCGGCGCGGTCCTCCCCCAGCGAGGCGACGAAGCTCTCCCCCAGGTTGCGGATGAACGGCGCCGAGACCAGCGCGGCGATGCCGTGCTCGGCCATCAGGCCGAGGGTGTCCAGGGTCGGGAAATAGGCGTGGTGGACGCGGTGCCGGAGGTGCGGCTTCGGGGCGTCGCGCATCACGGCGGCGTAGGCCCGGACGATCGTCTCCTGGGTCAGGCCGCCGCAGGTGTGGCTGTCGATCGCCAGGTCGTGGTCGTGCAGCCAGCGGACGATCTCGGGGATCGTCTCGGGCGGGATGACCCAGGTGCCGTGGTTGTCCGGCTCGTCGCGGTAATGCTCGTCCGGGTGGAGCTTCGCCGTCCGGTCGCCGATGCCGCCGTCCGGCATCAGCTTGGCGCCCCCGAGGCGGAGACGCGCGTCGCCGAAGCCGGTGCCGAACCCGACCGCCCCGATCCGGTCTCGCAACCCCGCCTCGTCCTCGGCCGGCACGAAGCCCCAGGCCGCCAGCAGGAGATCGGCCCGGATCGTCAGGGTGCTCTCCCGGGCGGCCCGGTCGTAGGCCCGGACCTCGTCGGGCGTCAGGCCGGGATCGACGACCGTCGTCAGCCCGACCGCGTGGTAGGCCCGGCAGGCGCGACCGATCGCCGCGACCATCTCCGCCGTGGTCGCGGCCGGGATCGCGCCGGTGACCATCGCCTTGGCCCGGTCGTGGAACAGGCCGGTCGGCTCCCCCGCCGCGTCGCGCTCCATCCAGCCGGCGTAGGGGACATCCCGGGGCGGGTCCGGCGTCGCGGCGGTGATCCCGGCCAGGCGCAGCGCCGCCGAGTTGGCGACCAGCTTGTTCCAGACCCGGTGCAGCACGACCGGGTGATCGGGGGCGACCCGGTCCAGATCGTGCCGGGTAGGATGACGACCGTCCGCGAGCAAACTCTCGTCCCAGCCCCGCCCCAGGACCCACTCCCCCGGCGCGGCCCGCCCGACCGCCTCGGCCACCCGTGCCAAGATCGCGGCGATGTCCCGGCACCCATACAGGGAGACCTGCCCCAGCACCTGCCCTGTCGCCAGCAGGTGGTTATGGGCGTCGATCAGCCCCGGGATCACCGTCGCCCCCCGCAGGTCCTCGACCCGCGTCCCCGGCCTCGCCAACCCCCGGATATCGTCGTCCGACCCGACGGCAACGATCCGGTCCCTCCTGATCGCCACGGCGGTCGGCCCCGGGCCGCTGCCCACCTCCGGCGCGTGCACCCTCGCATTGGTCAAGACGTGATCGACCATCGTCCCCCCATTCGCTATCCCAGCCACGCCCCGGCCGTCCCCCGCCACCGCGACGGACGGGTCGGCGCGGGCCGCGATGGTACGCTATGCGCGTCAGGTTCGCGTCCGGGCACCGACGACGCGTCACCGTCGTCCGCGCGAGTGAGGTCCCCAGAATGAACGTCCCGATCGACGATGCCGTGAGGGCCACCAACACCTGGTA
>JACCVE010000354.1 GCA_013698285.1 Chloroflexia bacterium
ACCATGCGGGGGTAACGCGCACCGGGCCCGGGGGACGTAGGCCCCCGGGCAGTCCGGGCGCATCGGGCGCGGACCGGTAGGGGTTCCCGTGGACCTCTCCGGCGGCCGCGTCCGCCCGGAGGGGCCATGGATATCGGAGCCGACCCGCGGAATAGGGAGATGCTGGCAGTCGCCGCGGCGCCGGGGCGGGTGAGAGATCGCCCGCCTCGGCGATCGCGCGTCCGGGTCCGCCCTCCCCGTGGTTCTCGACAGGTCATCGGTGGCGCGCGACGCGGGTTCAGGATCGTCCCGCGCTGGATGATCCGGGGGTACAACCAGGCGGGCGCCGGCGACCTGGCGGCGGCGATCGCCTTCAATGCCCTGGTCGCCCTGGTGCCGACGGCGTTGTTGCTGGTGTTCTTGGCGGGGCTCTTGTTCCGGGACGGCCAGGTCCTCCAGATCGCGATCCTGGCCACCTTCTGGGCCCTCCCCAGCGACGCGGCCCGGGACGCGCTGGAAGGCGTGCTGCTCGCGAAACGCAACACCGGGCTCTTCGGCATCCTCAGCGTCGTCGGGTTCGCCTGGATCGGGGTCAACTTCGTCGCCAGCCTCGGGCGGGGGATGAACCGGATCTACGGCGTCCGGAACCGGCGCTACGTCCACGAGCGGCTGCGCGGGTTCGTCGTCATCGTCGTCATCTCCTTCCTCCTGGCCCTGGCGGCGATCGCCGCCGTCTTGCCGACGCTCTTCATCCGGGGGGACGTTCGTCTCTACTTCGAGCAATGGTGGCTCGACGAGGGCTCCGGCCAGGCGATCAGCTACGCCGTCGCCATGGCCGTCGCGCTGCTGCTGTTCCTGATGATCTACCGGGTGGTCCCCAACGCCCGGCAGCGGTTCCTCGATGTCTGGCCGGGCTCGCTGGTCGCCACGGTCTTGTTCCTGCTGCTGGTCCAGGCGTTCCCGCTCTACCTCCGGTTCTTCGTCCGGCGCAACCTGTATGGGGATGCCCTGCTCCTGGTATCCCTCTTCGTCACCTGGTTCTACCTGATGGCCCACGTCCTGTTGTTCGGGACGTTCGTCAACGCGACCTGGCAGCACCACCGGCGGTGCGCGGGGAAGGAAGGTTCCCTGGTCCGGATCCGGCTCCCGACCGGCATCCTGCGCTGGGTGCGGCGGGACCAGGCCCGGGCGGCCGGGGTACCCGTGGCAGCCGACCCATGCGACATCCCCGCACCCGGCGCCGAGGTGCCCGGACAAGGGGGCCCGTGAGCGACGACGGTCCGGCGCCACGTTGATCGTGTCCGGGGCGGGGACCGGTTACCATGCCGCCTGGTGCCGGAGCGGACAGTCGGTCCGTGATTACCATCGATGCTGGGAGGAGAGCGCGTGACGACGATCGGGATCGGCCTGCTCGGCGCGGGCCGCATCGGCAGTCTG
Source organism: Chloroflexia bacterium (assembly GCA_013698285.1). GTDB lineage: Bacteria > Chloroflexota > Chloroflexia > Thermomicrobiales > UBA6265 > JACCVE01. The sequence continues at coordinate 1,417 of JACCVE010000354.1, forward strand.
CACGCGGCCAACATCGCCCGTCACCTGCCGGGCGCGCGCCTGGTGGCCGTCGCCGATGCCCACCTGCCAGCGGCCGAGGCGTGCGCGGCAGTCGTCCCCGGCGTGGAGGTGGCGGCCAGCGCCGGGGCGATATTTGCCCGGAGGGACATCGACGCCGTCCTCGTCTGCACCTCGACCGACACGCACGCCGGGTTGATCGCGCTGGCGGCGGCGGCCGGCAAACACGTCTTCTGCGAGAAGCCGATCGCCCTCGACCTGGCCGAGATCGACGGGGCCCTGGCGGCGGTCGACCGTGCCGGGGTGACGTTGCAGGTGGGATTTAACCGGCGCTTCGACCCGACCTTCGCCCGCGTCCGGCGGGCCATCGCGGATGGCGAGATCGGCCGGCCCGAGCTGCTGCACATCGTCAGCCGCGACCCGGCCCCGCCACCGTTGGACTACATCCGCCGGTCGGGCGGCCTGTTCATCGACATGGCGATCCACGACTTCGACATGGCCCGCTTCCTGCTCTCCGATGAGGTCGAATCCGTCCACGCCACCGGCGCGGTCCTGGTCGACCCGGCCATCGGCGAGGCGGGCGACATCGAC
>JACCVE010000363.1 GCA_013698285.1 Chloroflexia bacterium
GGCCAGTGACCGATCATGGTCACCGGCCCTCCCTGGTGTAGTTGACGACGGTGTCCGGCTCCTGGTCACGGTATGCGATGTGGCTCCCGGCGAGATGGGATCATCGGCGCTCGGATTGTTGGGTCGCTTCTTCCACCGCCCATGTCGAGACGTTATCGAAGACCTCACGACCCGGCTCCGTCAAGCCGAAGGCGAAGAGGCCGACGCAGGTGATGAGCAGGATCGCGAACAACACCAGCGGGATCGTAACCCACCGCGATCGACGCCGCCGAGGCTCCGCATCCTCTTGGGTGGGGAACGCGGACGACGATGCCGCCGGCGCGGCACCCCACGCCTCCGATCGCCCCCGGAGGTCCTCGGTCGAGGATGTCATGAACGGACGGGACGCGTCGGCAACCGGTGCGGGCGCCTCTGCACCATCACCGCCGCTCGATCGCAGGCTGGTCCCGCAGTTGTAACAATAGTTGCTGCCGGCCGCGTTCTCACTCCCGCAACGGGGACACGAAACCACTCTCGTCCTCCTGATACCCGGCACCTGGTCGCGTCGTACCCGTCGCCGGGCCCGGCTCGCGTCCGGGGCATCACCGGCAGACACCCAGAAACTTCAGTATACTGGCCCGGGACACGAGAACGGCGTGTCATCACGGCGAAGCCCGCGTCGTTCGCGGCGGGGTCCTAAACAAGGGGATGGAGACACATGCACTCCAATCGGTATGTAGAGAGCCTGCTCGCGGCGATGCGGGACGAGCGACACCGGCTGCAGTCCCGGCGCGGTCTCATCACCACATCGGCGAAGGCGATCGGTGCCGGGGCGCTGCTGTCCGCCGTACCGATGGTCCGGGCTCGCGGCGTCGCCGCACAAGACTTCGCCGACGATGTCGATGTCCTGAATTATGCATTGACCCTGGAGCACCTGGAATACCCCTTCTACCGGGACGGCCTCCAAGTCTATAACCTGCGCGCCTTCGACGAGGCCAACCGGCCATCGTCGGTCTACCCGCGATTCCAGGAGATCCGGGGCCATGAGCTGACGCACATCAACGCGCTCACCGGCCTGATCACCGACCTCGACGGCGAGCCGGTCGAGGAAGCCGAGTACGACTTCGGCTACGAGGACTTCGACGGCTTCCTGGCCACGGCACAGGCGCTGGAGAACACCGGAGTGGCCGCCTACGCCGGTGCCGCCCCCTCGATCAGTGACCCGGCCATCCTCACCGCCGCGCTGGGCATCCACAGTGTCGAGGCCCGCCACGCCGCCTACTTGAACGAGCGCGTCAGCGCGTCGCCGTTCCCGGACGCGATCGACCTGGCCCTGACCCCGGACGAGGTCCTGACCATCGCTGGCCCGTTCATCGTCTCCGGCGGCGACGATGGCACCCCGGAGGCCGAAGGCTCCCCGGAGGCCGAGGGCACACCGGAGGGCTAGTCCTTCCCACCTGGACGACGGATCATGACAAAGGCCCACCCCGTTGCGGGGTGGGCCTTCGTCGTCGGGAAATATCGCCTGTCCCATGACCGGGTGCAGTCCTGGCCACTGGGGAGCGCGGGTCGCTGCCTACTCGCCGTCCGGGTCCCCGAACGACGGGCGACGGCGGCTGTCGGCCGGCCGGTTCTCCGATCCGCCGCGCTCGGCCGGGCGCCCCTCGGAGCCACGTCCTTCGGCCGGTCGTTGGTCTTCCCGCGGCTCGTCCGGGGCACTGCCGATCATCTGCCGGTCACCGCCGGAGAAGCCACCCTCCCGCATCTGCGGCCGGGCGTCCCGGCGTGGGCCGTCACCGCCCCGGCCGAAATCTCCCCGCGCCGGGCCACCCGGCCCGTCACGCCGGGGACCACGGTCAGCCTTCGGCTCCGGCAAGACGCCAGAGATCGCGGCCCTGCGGGACAGGCTGACCTTCCCGTTCGGGGCGACGTCGATCACCATCACCTTCATCTCGTCGCCCATCTTGACGACGTCCTCGACCCGGTCGACCCGGATCGCCGGGTCCTCCGAGATCTCGGAGATGTGGACGAGGCCATCC
>JACCVE010000370.1 GCA_013698285.1 Chloroflexia bacterium
GGTCCACGATCAAGCCGCCGCTGGAGGCGGGATCGGCATACCAGGAGCGGTGCAATCCGGGGTGGACGTTGAGGCGCCGGGCCCGCACCGTCGCGACGAGGCCGACGGCACCCTCCCGGAGCAGGGCGCCGATGCGGGCGTACTCGGGGAAGAAACGGACGACTTGGCCAGCCATGAGACGGACGCCGGAGCGGTCGCAGGCGGCGATCATGGCCCGGGCGTCGGGGAGGGTGAGGGCGAGCGGCTTCTCGCAAAAGACGTGCTTGGCAGCGGCGGCAGCCAGTTCGACTACCTCGCGGTGACGATCCGTCGGGACCGCGACGACCACGGCATCGACGTCGTCCCGGCCGACGACCTCCGCGGCATCGACCGAGGCGAGCGCGCCGACGGCCCCCGCCAGCGTGGATGCCCGGTCCCGATCGACATCGGCGACGCGCGTGACCCGTACCCCGGGAAGGGAGGCGGCGGCGCGGGCATGGACGGTGCCCAACGATCCTGCCCCGACGATGGCGACGCGCATCACGACCTGTCGTCCCTCCGCTCTGGCCGGCCGGGTAGGGCATCACCCGGTCACTCGTGGTCTGGATCCAGTGCCGGGTTGCCACTCGCGCGGCACCCGGCACTAACCTTCGCAATCGTCAGGCCTGCACCGGTTGCAGGGCCCCGGTGAGCATCAAGATCGTGACGATCCCGTCGGCGTAGGGACTGTTGAGGAGAATCGGGTCGTCGTCGGCCGGCCAGGCCTCGACCCGGACGCCCTCCAGCGCGGCATTGTTGCCGTACCGCTCGAAGAGCGGCAGGATCGGCAAGAGCTGGTTGAACGCCGTCGCCACGGCTGAGACGTTGGCCTTCTGGGCCTCGGTATCCAGCCCGTCCGCGGCATCGAGCGTCAATTGCTCCAGGTCCACCTGGGTCCCGTCCGGCAGCGTTTGGGTCAGCTCGTAGCCCATCCCCAACCCACCGTCGTTGATGGCGAGGGTGTTGTGGGTGAAGAAGGCCTGGACATAGGCGAAGTGGGGGTGGGGGTTCGTCGAGGCGCCCCAGGCCCGGATCGCCAGGTCGAAATTGCCCTGGTTGACGTCGACCGGGTGTTGCGTGAACGTCACCGCGCGGGGGGTGATCGCGAATCCGAACGCGGTCAACTGCTCGGCGACGTCCAGGCCCGCGGCCGACCAGTCGGCGAACTCGGCCGGGAAGGAGATCTCGAACTCGGCCCGGGTCCCGTCCGGCGTGACATAGACGTCGCCGTCCTTGGTCCAGCCCAGCTCCTCGAGGATCGTCGCGGCGCCCTCGGGATCGTACTCGTAGGTGTTGAGGCTGCTGATATCAGTCTCGGACAGCCAGTTGGGGACCAGGTTGTCGCTCATCCCGCTCATGTACTGGACGGCGACGCCCGAGTCGCCCAGGGAGATGATCCCGTTCTGGTTGCGGTCGATCGCCATCGCCAGGGCCTGACGGACCCGCGGCTCACCAAACACGTTGGCGTGCCGGTTGTAGTTGCAGTAGATCGCCGGGCCGGAGTACACGGGCGGCCGCAGGACGCGGATGCCGCTGGCCTGGAACTCCTGCTCGGTCGCGGGCGGGAAGCCCTGCGTCGCGTAATCGACGTCCTTGGCGAGGACGATCGGGGTGACGTCCGGGGTCTCGCCATTGAAGTTGACGATCCGGTCGAAGAGGACCTGATCGGCGTTCCAGGCCGTGTCATTCTTGGTCAAGGTCAGTTGGGCGTTGGTGATGCTGGCGACGTCGAATTGGAATGGCCCGTTGGCGACCACGTTCTCCGGCCGGAACTGGGTGAACTCCTCGAGGAGCTGGGCCCCCTCCGGCGTCGCGACCGTGCCGCCGCCCCCGAAGTACTCCATCGCCCGCTCGGCCCAGGGACCGTAGGTCTTGGCATCGACGGTATTGAACCGGAGGACGTAGCGCTCGACCACCGTCGAAGGCTGGGACATGTGGAAGTTGACCGTGTAGTCGTCCGGCGCTTCGATTTCGTCGACGTACCGCCAAATGGTGTTGGACATGATCCGGGCGCACCAGAAGGAGGCGACCACGTCGGCCGAGGTGAACTCGGTGCCATCGTTCCACATGGCACCCTGGCGGAGCTTGATCTGAAAGATGTCGCCTTCCTGGAAGCCCCACTCCGTGGCCATTAGGGGGAGCCATTCCTGGCTCGCCCAGTAGTAGAGGGCGAAGGGTTGGATGATCAGGTCGGCGTAGATGTTCGGCGGCAGGAAGATGCCGTTGGTGACGCCGGGGATCAGGTTGAAGTGACCGGTCGGCGGGATCTGGTAGGGCCAGGCGGAGTGGAACTCGGCCGCGCCGTCCTGGGCCCGGACTGCCCGGCCAGAGATGCCCGGA
>JACCVE010000382.1 GCA_013698285.1 Chloroflexia bacterium
GCTCGTCACCGGCCAGGACATCGACGAGTGGGCGGCCCGGCGCGACCGTGCCCGCCGCCGCTACCTGGAGCGGGCCGCCGAACTGGACGAGACGATCCGGCACCACAACGCCGCCCTGCCATCCCCCCTCGGCCACCTGGAACACATCCGCCCGCTCCCCGCCCTCGCCGGGGCCGACTTCGACGCGGCGTGGCCCGATCCCCACCCGGCGCTCGACGGCTGACCTCCCCCTCGACCGGGGACCAACCGGAGCCACGCGGACGCGGCGGGGCGCGGCGCGGCGCGGCCAGGTGCCGTCCCCACTGACCAGAGGAGCCCGCCGACCGCGCTGGCCGGTGAAGCCTGGCGAGCCCGCTCCTATGGAATCAGGATGAGCACTCACCCATCGGAGCACCGATCGTCACCGGAGCGCCGCCCCACCATGTCCCCGGTCCCTACAACAAGGTCCTCCCCTACGATGACTGTCGAACATCAACGGTCCACGATATTCCTATCACTCAACCCTTGGAGCACTGGTGGCCACCGGAACGCCGCACCCCGGTGGCCCGGGAGGACACGCGGTCCTCCCCGATGCCCATCGAACATCGACGCCGGAAGAGGATTCTGTATCAGCTCAGGCCGTTCTCGACCGCGAGCCGGGTCGCCGCCGCCCGGGACGAGACATCGAGTTTCCGGAAGATGGCGTAGACGTGGGCGTGGACGGTGCGGGGGCTGATGAATAACTCCCCGGCGATCTCGCCGTTGGTCAGGCCCCGCGTCACCAACCGCATCACGTCCCGTTCCCGGGCGCTTAGGTCGGCCAGTGGTCCAGACGGCTGGGGAGCGGGACCAGCGGGCCGGACCTCGGAGGAGCGGTCCGGCGTGGTCACGCCGGCCTGGCCGATCGACGCCAATGCCGCCGCCGACCGGTCGACCGCCTCCCCCATCGACCACCCGCCGCCGAGCGCCACCGCGGCGGCGAGCTGCTGGGGCGGGACCGCCCGCCCGATCTCCTGCCAGAGGAGGTCGATGTCGCGCTGCAGGTCCGGTGGCCGGGGGGCGTTGACGTGCCCGCGGACGGCGTCGGCGGCGGCGAGGAGCCGGGCCGCGACCGGAGGGCCGTCCTGGCCCGACGCGGCGATCGCCAGGGCGGCGGTGGCCTCGACGCACTCGACCATCCCTCGCCTGTCTCCCGCCTCGCGGCGCAACTCGAGCGCCTCGCGCTGGTAGGCGGTGGCCTCCCCCACCTGACCGGCACGGAGGGCCACCATGCCGAGGATATGGAGGGCGTAGCCGATCCCGAGCCGGTCTCCGACCTCGCGAAAGAGGCGCAGGCTCCGCTCGAACAGCGCCCGGGCCCCGGCCGCGTCGCCGGCGGTGAGGGCGAAATCAGCCAGGTTGAGATAGGCATACCCGACCGACCCGATGTCCCCCATCCCCTCCCGGACCCGCAGCGCCTCCTCCAGCAGCGGTCGCGCCTCGTCTCGCTTCCCGATCGCGTGCAGCACGTTGCCCAGGTTGGTGAGGGAATTGCCCAACCCGAGGGGATCGTCGAGGCGACGCCGGATCGCGAGCGCCTCCTCGTGGCGGGCCTGGGACGCGACGTAGTCGCCCTCGAATCCCGAGATCAGGCCGAGCCCGTTCAGGGCCGAGGCGATCCCGAGCCGGTCGTCCTCCGCCCGCCACAGGGCCAAGCTCGCCTCGCACAGTTCCCGCGCACCGGCATAGTCGGCGAGGTCGATCCCGACATTGCCGAGCCGGTGCATCGCCTTCGCGCGGACACCCGCCGGAGCGTCGTCCGCCCCGGGTGTCGCCAGCGCCGTCCGGAGCCAACCGGCGCACTCGGACAACAGGCCCCGGGTCGCCCAGTATCGCCAGAGCGATGCTCCGAGGCGAAGCGCCGTCTCCGCGTCGCCGGACCGGATGGCCCAGTCCAGCGCCCCCCGGAGGTTCTCGAGTTCCCGGTCGAGACGCGCGTACCACGCCACTTGGTGCGGCCCGACGATCTCCCGTTCGGCGCGCCGGCCGAGCTGCCGCATCAGGGTGGCATGGCGCGTCCGGACCTGCCCGGCGTCCGGCCGGGCTTCCAAGAGGCCCAGGCCGAAATCCCGGATGGTCTCCAGCATCCGGAACCGGGGCTCCGGGTCCGCCTCCTCTCCCCGGTCCCCGTCCCGGCGCAGCAGGTTCGCCTCGAGCAGCGCGGTCACGCCGTCGACCAGCTCCGGGGACACCTCGACCTCCCCCGGCACCCCGGCCCCCGGGATCGGGTCCGGGACCGGCCCGGGGGCGGCGAGCGCGGCGGCCATGTCGAGGCTGAATCCGCCGGCGAAGACCGCGAGGGTCGCGAAGAGGTCGCGCGACTGGGAATCGAGGAGGCCGGTGCTCCACGCGATCGCGTCCCACAAGGTCCGTTGCCGGGCCGGCAGGTCCCGCGGCCCGCCCGTCAGGGTGGGGAGTCGCCGGTCGAGCCGTTCCAGCAGGGCCTTGGGGGTCAGGAGAGCGACGCGGGCGGCGGCCAGCTCGATCGCCAGCGGCAACCCATCCAACCGGACGCAGATCGCCGCCACATGGGCGGCGTTGGCGCTGTCCAGACGAAACCCGGAACTCGAGGCCCGGGCCCGGTCCACGAAGAGCGCCACGGCCGGGACCCGGGCGAGCGCCGCGACATCCGGGGAGAGCGCGGCCGGCGGCATCGGGCCGCCACCGCCCAGCCGCTCCCCCGGCCTCGCCGGGATGGCGAGTGGCCGGATGGGATATTCCTGCTCGGCCCTGATCCGCAACGCGATCCGGCTGGTCGCCAGGACGACCAGGTCCGGCAGGGCCGAGAGGAGCACGGCGATGTCGGCGGCCGTCTCGACCACCTGCTCCAGATTGTCGAGGACCAGCAGTACCTTCCGGCCCCGCAACGCATCGACCAGCGTCGCCAGGAGGGGCCGCCCGGGGTCGTCCTGGACGCCGAAGGCCCGCGCGATCGCCGGGGCGACGTGCTCGGCCCGGCTCGTGCCGGCCAGGTCAACGAAAACCACGCCATCGAGGACCTCGGTCGAGAGATCGTGGGCCACCCGCAGCGCGAGCCGCGTCTTGCCGACCCCGCCCGGCCCCGTCAGGCTCACCAGCCGGGTGGATTCCTCCCGCACCAGCGCGATCACGGCGGCCACGTCCCGGTCCCGCCCGATCAGGACCGTCGGGGGGACGGGCAGGAGATCCCGGATCAGCCGGGCGGGGGATGGTAAGAGGATCGTCACGATCGTTCCTGCTCTCACATGCTCGCGTGGCGTCAGGAGCGCGGTGCGCGCTCCGCCCGGGCCGGTTCACCACGGTCCGGGAACAATGGCCGTGCCCACCTCACCATGTCGTTGCCCCGGCGATCGCCAGGCGATGGCGACGCCCGTCTCCCAACGGAGATCCCCGTCACCCGGCGGCGACGCCCCATCGACGGGGACATGCCCGGCCCGGGACGCCACCGGGCCGGTGTGCCCCGTGCCGATCCTGGGACCTCGCTAACATAGACGATTATCGAGGGCAAAACGTGTCGCCCCGGCGCGGCTCGACACCCCGACCTTCGCATAGATCCGATGGAGGTGCGTCGCGACGGTCCGTGGGCTCAGGTAGAGGCGCTCGGCGATCTCCGCGTTCGAGAGTCCCAAGGCCACCGACCGCAGGACCTCCCGCTCTCGTTTGGTCAGGTCACCCCCGGGGGGCCCGGGCGTGAGCGCTTCCCAGCCGGTCTCCCCCGGTGCCGGGGCATCCATGAGGGTGGGTACGCGGGGCAGCAGCGCGAGCAGACCGTCGCTGGCCTCCCGTTCGGACCAGGCGCGACCGTCTGCCAGGATGTACTCCAGCGTCGCCTCGTCCAATACCGTCAGGAGGATGTCCCTGGTCGGCGGGTCGATGCCCATGCCGGGGAGCGGGCCAGGCGCGGTCCGGAACGTGGCCGCCGCCCCCAACAGCCGCCCGGCCGCCTCCGCCAGCGTCGCGTCGAGCGCCGGGGAGCCCGCCACCCGAGCCCCGACCTCTTCCAGCGCCTCCGCGATGGCCAGCCGGTCCCCGATCGCGGCGAAGATGCTGATCGCCTCCCCGATCGCCTCCGTCCCGGCGGCCAGGTCAGCCGCGAACACGGCCATCATGCCAAGGTTCCACCGTGCCACGGCGACCAGCCGGGGCTCGCCCGTCTGGCGGGCGATGTCGAGAGCCTCCCGGTAGAGGTCGCCGGCGCGGTCGCTCTCGCCGGAGGCGAGGGCCAGTTCGCCGAGGTTGATCAGGGCCGAGGTCGTGCCGGCCCGGTCGCCGATCTGGCGGGCCAGTGCCAACGCTTCCCCATACATCTCGATCGCCCCGTCCCGGTCACCCCGCCGCAGCGTCACGACCCCGAGGTTGCTCAGCGTGGTCGAGAGCCAGCGGTGGTCGCCGATCCGGCGTAGCAGGGGGAGCGATTCCCGCCAGTGCGCCGCGGCGGCCAGGTCGTCGCCCAGGAACAGGGCGGCGACCCCGAGATTGCCCAGCGACCGCGCTAACTGGCGGTCGTCGCCCGCCGTCCTGGACCATTCGACCGCCTGCCGGTGCAGTGAGACGGCCTCGTCCAGGTCGCCCTGGTCGTGGGCATTGGTGCCCAGGCTGCTGTACGTGGCGGCGAGTCCCCGCGCATCACCTAACCCTTGCCAGAGGGAGAGGGCGACCCGGTGGGCTCGCTGGGCCCGCGGGTAGTCGTTCATCCCCTCGGCGAGCGTCCCGGCCGCGTGCGACGCGGCCGCACGATACCTCGCGTCCACCGTCGCGGCGGCCGGCATCGCCAGCGCCGTCTCCAGCCAGGCGACCCCCTCGCCGCGGTAGTTCCGGACATCCCAGAACCGGACCGCCGCGGCGCCGAGCCGCAACGCCGTCTCGGCGTCGCCCGTCTCCGTGGCCGTCGCCAGGGCGACGCGGAGGTTCCCCAGCTCCCGCTCCACCGTGTCCAACGCGACGGCCTGATCCGGTCCGAGGAGATCGTCGCCAAGTGCCTCGATCAGGGCCAGGACCGCTCGGGCATGGGCCCGCCGGAGCCGGGGTGCCTGGCCGGACGCGGCCAGCCGTTCGGCGGCGAAGGCGCGCACGGCCTCCAACATCCCGTACCGGGTTCCCGACCCCGTGCCGGGGTCGCCGGCACGAACGGTGATCAGGTTGTTCGCGGCGAGGGAGACCAACGCGTCGAGCGGGTCCGCGCCGGCCACGCCAGCCCGGGTGACGATCTCGCGGGCCAATTCGTAGGAGAACCCCCCGGCGCAGGTCGAGAGCCAGGCCAGCGTATCCTGGCCCTCCCGGTCGAGGAGCTCGTGACTCCAGGCCACGGTGGCGTGTAGGGTCCGCTGCCGTGCCGGGAGGTCGCGGCCGCCTTCGATCGCGAGGCCTTCGCCCAGGCGGCGCAGCATGATCGCCGGGGAGAGCAGGGCGGCGCGAGCCGCGATCAGTTCGATGCCCAGTGGCAAGCCGTCCGACCGCCGGCAGAGCGCGACGACATCCTCGCGGTTGTCCCCGGTCAGTTCGAACCCCGACCCCGCGGCACCGGCCCGTTCCAGGAACAGGGCCACGGCGGGGCTCGCCAGCGCGCCCTCGATGGTGGAGTCCCCCTGGTCCGGGAGGGGGAGGGGGTCGATGGGCACCACATGTTCGGCCCGGAGATGGAGGCGAGACCGGCTCGTCGTCAGCACCGTGAGACGCGGGCACCGTGCCAGCAGGACGGGGAGATCGAGCGCGATGTCCGGCACCCGCTCCACCGTGTCCAGGAGCAGGAGCAGGTGGCGGTCGCGCAGCACATCGGTCACCCGGGTCAGGACCGAGCCCTCCCCCGTGGCCGACCGAGCCAGATCGACATCGAGCGCCCGGGCGATCGTCTCGACCACCTGGTCCCTGGCCTGGGCCACCGCCAGATCGACCATCACGACCCCGTCGGCAAAATCCGCCAGGGCCGCACGGGCGAGATCCATCGCCAGTCGCGTCTTGCCGACGCCGCCTGGTCCCGTCAACGTCAAGAGACGGACATCCGCCCGCCGGAGAACGGTGCCGACCGCGAGGAGCTCGGGTTCCCGTCCGACCAGCGGCGCTGGCGGCGTGGGCAGGACGGCCCATCCGGACCGGGGGCCAGACGCCGTCGCCACGTCGAGTTGTCCCCGGATCGCTCGTGACGGAATCACCCCGGTCTCAGGCATCCCGATACCTCGATCCCTGGTCCGGCCCACGTGTCACGGCACGACGGGTCCCGGCAGCCGCAGTCGACGTGTGGAAGTGTATCGCGCGGCGGGCCAAGGCCACGGGGACACGACACGACCGGCACCGCGCTCACCGCTCCAAACCGTCACCACGCGCGCACCGCTCCGGCCCGTCTCTGACCCGTGTCCGACCGGTATCACGGAGAGGCCCTTCCCCATCCGGGGCCGAACGCCACCCCGCGACCCGAACGTGCGAGCGACCGTGATACACTTCTTGTGTACGGACAGGACCTTCGCCGCGTCACTGGCGATCGTTACCCCATTTCTCGAGGTATGTCATGGTCACTCCAGGTGCGTTTCCCCTCACGTCCTCGTTCTCCCGGCGCCAGGCGCTGGCCGCGACGGCGACCGCCCTCGCCCTCTCGACCGGGGCCGGGCCGCGACGGGACACCGCCGCCCGGGGATCCGAGACCCGGTTCCCCGATCCCGTCCGGGCGATCTATCTCAACCCCCGGGTCACTACCACCTGGGACGGCTTCCTGCGCCTGGTCGACCTGATCGACCGGACGGAGCTGAACGGGATGGTGATCGACATCAAGGAGGACGAGGTCCTCTACGCCACCGAGGTGCCCCTGTTCGGGCGCAGCGGTAGCGTCGCCCCGGTCTACGACCCGGCGGCGATGGTCGAGACCCTGCGGGAGCACGGCATCGCCTCGATCGCCCGGCTGGTGGTCTTCAAGGACCCCATCGTGGCGGCGGCCAACCCGGGCCTGGCCGTCCGCGACTCCGTGACCGGTGGCCTGTGGTACGACATGAACGGCTACGCCTGGGTCAACCCGTTCGACGAATCGCTCTGGGACGCCAACGCCGCCCTGGCGGTCGAGGCCGCCGCGCTGGGCTTCGACGAGATCCAACTCGACTACGTCCGCTTCCCGACCGACGGCGACCTGACCCGGATGGACTTTGGCCGGCCGATCACCGAGACGGCACGGACGGAGACGATCACGGACTTCTCCGCCCTGTGCTCCGAACGGCTCCTCGACGCCGGACTCTCGACCCGGATGGCGGCCGACATCTTCGGCTACACGCTGTTCGTGCCGGGCGACCTCGGCATCGGCCAGAACGCCGACAGCCTGGCGCCCCACTTCGACGTCCTCTGCCCGATGGTCTACCCCAGCCACTTCCCGGAGGGCAGCATCGACGTCCCCGGTCACCCGAACGACTCGCCCTACGAGACGATCGAGATCAGCATGGCCGTCGGGGCCGACCGCTTCGGCGTCGCGACCGGCCTGCGGCCGTGGCTGCAGGCGTTCTCCCTGCCGGGCATGACCCCCTACGGCACGGACCACGTCCGGGCCCAGATCGACGCCGCCGACGCGGCGGGCACGGGCGGTTGGATGCTCTGGGACCCGGACAACGCCTACGACGAGGCGGCGCTGCGCCCGTCCCGGTAGGGGGGGACGCGACCCCCGGCGGATCGGGGGATCAGGGCCGGGCAACTTGCCTCAACCGGCGCGTTGCCCGGCCGTCTGGCGGGCCACACGATCGGGCACCGGTACCGGAGCCGGGCGTTCGCGGACACTCCCTGCCAGGAGGACGATCACCCCGCCCAACGCCACCACGCCCCAGAGCGAGACGGACAGCCCGACCACGTCGGCCGAGAGCCCGATCGCGGGGGGGCCGACCAAGAAGCCGGTGTAGCCGAGGGTGGAGACGAAGGCCAGGGCAGGCCCCGCCGCGATCCCGCTGATTCGCCCGGCCGCGCTCAAGACCACCGGGAAGATCCCCGCCAGACCGGCCCCGACGGTCGCGAACCCGGCGATCGCCAGCCAGGGCACGGAGGCGACCAGCCCGGTCGCCAGGCCGAGCGCCACCAGCGTCCCGCTGACCCGGACGAAGGCGACGGGTCCCCAGGCGAGGACCAGCCTATCTCCCAAGAAGCGGACGACCGCCATCGCCAGCGAGAAGACCGCGAAGCCGGTGGCGGCTAGCCCCTCCCCCGTCCCGAGATCCTGTTCCAGATAGACGGCCGACCAGTCGGCCATCGCCCCCTCCGCCAGCAGGCAGGCCAGGGCCATGATCCCGGCCACCACGATCGGCAGCGGGTACCGGACCCGCGTCCGGGGCCGTTTCTCGCCGTGTTCCTCGGGGGCGTGGCGATCGACGCCGGCCGGGAGCAGGCCGCGCGTGAGCAGGAAGGCGACGGGGAGGCCGACCACGGCCACGGCGACGAAGTGTGGGAGCGGATCGACCTCCCGGGAGGCGATCAGCCCGCCGAGGCCCGCCCCGGCCAGGCCGCCCAGGCTCCAGAAACCGTGGAACGCGGTCAGGATCGGGCGACGGTACCAGCGCTCGACGACGACCCCGTGGGCGTTCATCGAGACGTCGAGGGCCCCGTTGGTGGCCCCGACCACGGCCAGGGCCAGGGCCAGGGTCACCGCGCCGGTCGCCAGGGCCGGCAGGACCAGCGACGCCGCCAGGGCCATGATCATCACCGTCGTCATGGTCCGGCTGCCGACCCGGGGCAAGAGCCAGCCCGTGGTCGGCATCGCCAGCAGGGCCCCGACGGCCGCCCCGAGGAGGGCCAGGCCGAGGCGACCCTCGCTGAGGCCCAGGTCCGACTTGACCGCCGGGATGCGGGAGATCCAGGAGGCGAGGATCACCCCGTTGAGGAAGAATACCCCGCTCACCGCGAACCGGGCCCGCACCGGCGGCGTATGGGCCTCGCCCTCCCCTTCTGCCTCGCCGTGACCCGTCCCATGTTCGACCGCCGCCGGGTCCACTCCTGGTTTTCCCCCACTCATGCACACGCCGCCGCGTTCCCGGTCCTCGCCGGACCCGTGCGGATCGGGGGTGAGAACGAGTTACGGCCTACCGGGGCCAAGTATCCAATGTCTGGCGACGCGACCGGCGATGGACCGATCGGCCCCCCGCTGGACGTTCGCCGCACCGGACCGGCCATGCCGGCCGGGTCGCCATGGTGGGCGTAGGGCAGCGACCGCCATGTTCCGAGATCACGATCGCCGCGGCGGCGAGGGCGCGTGGTCTCCCCGCCGAGCGCGTCCAAACCCAGCGGTCCGTCGCCTCGCCCCGATCGATCCACACGACCCCCGGCCCTGCCCGGCCGCGTTCCCGGCAACGATCGGGTGCCGCCGGGACGCGATTGCTACACTACCGCTCGCCCCGGCGACCGATGGGCGGGGTCGCGGCGGTCGGCCCATTCGTGCCCGCGACGCCCGCGCGCTGCCCCATCCCGGAGGACTCCCGTGATCGCCCGGCGCCCGTTGCCCGCCGCCACGGTCTACCTGCTGATCCAGGGACTCGGCTCGGCCAGCTTCGCGACGGCGTTCACCCTATCGGCCATCTATCGCTCCCGGTCGGCCGGGCTCGACCCCTTCCAACTGATCCTGCTCGGCACCGCGCTGGAAGCGGCCGCCTTCCTCTTCGAGGTCCCCACCGGCGTCGTCGCCGACGCGGTCAGCCGGCGCCTCTCGGTGATCGTCGGCTACGGGCTGATCGGGGCGGGGATCGTCCTCGAGGGGAGCTTCCCCCTGTTTGGCACGATCCTGGTCGCCCAAGTCATCTGGGGGATCGGCTCCACCTTCACGAGT
>JACCVE010000406.1 GCA_013698285.1 Chloroflexia bacterium
GCTGATCGGGGATGACGCGGAAGGCCCGCATGTCCGGCAACGCCTCGAGGATGACGGGCGCGGACTCGGCCTTGTCCGGCACGCTGGCGACGATCGTGTCGACGTTGGCCAGCGACTGGCGCGGCGCGACCACTTTCCAATGGTGGATCCCGTCGGACAGGGCCACCAGGGCCTGGTAGGCGGCGTCGGCGTTTTCGGTGTCGGCGCTGATCACGGTCGATGCCGTGTAGGCGAAGTTGGCGCGATTCTGCGGTCCCTTCGGCACCAACGCGACCTTCATCTCGGCATTCTTGGGGTCCTTCGTATGGGCGTAGTCGAGGTCGTCCCCCGCGCCGCCGAAGAACATCGCGACCTTCCCAGCCTTGGCCATCTCCCCGAAGCCCTGCTCCTTGATCGTCGCCTCGGAGGGCGCGTACTCCTCGTTGTAGATGATGCTCGCGTAGAACTCCGCGGCTTGGATCGCCTCCGGGCTATCGAGCGGCGACGACGTGAGGTCCTCGCTGATGACTTCGCCACCGGCCTGCCAGATGAACATCTGGAGCGGCGGCCACCCGGAGAAGGTCGTGCCGTAGACGCCCGCCGCCGAGTCCGTCAGCGCGGCCGCGGCCTCCTTGAAGGTCTCCCACGTCCAACTCTCGTCCGGCGGGGTCACCCCGGCGGCGTCGAACAGGGCGGGGTTGTAATAGAGGACGACCGGCTGGCTGATCCACGGCAGGCCGTAGGTCTTGCCGTCGTACTGCGCCGTCTGGAGGACGGAGGGGAAATAGTCGTCCAGCTTGGCCGCCGGACTTTCCGCGTCTCCGGCCAGGCGATCGCTGATGTCGAGCAGCGCCCCCTTGTCGGCATACCCCGCGACGTACTCTTGGGAGAGCCAGAACAAATCCGCGGCATTGCCGCCCGCCAAGGTGGTCTGGAGCTTGGTGTAGTAGTCGGCTGGGCTGGGTTCGGAGACGATCTCAAAGGTCGTGGCCGCCTGGTTGACCTCGTCAACCACAGCTTGCAGCTCTTTGGCCTCATCGACGCCGGCCCAGGTGGCGAGGCGCACCTTCACCTTCTCCTGGGCGACCACGCGCTCGGGCCGGGCCGCCATTGCCGCCCCGATGGCCGGCACGGAGAGGCCCAGCGAGGCCGCACCCCGCATGACAGACCGTCGGTTCAGGCGGATCGAGACCAAAGCATCGATCGATTCGGGCTCACGCGTCATCGCGACATCCCTCCTTCGCGGAGATTTCACCCGGGCACGACAGCGGTCCGGGCACGTTGGCAACATTCCGCCGGCGGTGAACTGTCCGGAGGGGCGCTCGAGATTCGAGCGACGCCCGTTCAATGTGTTACGCCGACTACGCAGAGAGTCAGCAATTCGCGTTCCATCGCGCCGTCGAGAGGAAAACAGGCGTCCGCTTCCTGGAACTCGTTGCGAGGCATCCTCGCACATCGGGCGCACACATGACAGATGTATTGTTCCGCCCTGTCATTCGGTCCCACGGCGTCCTCCAGTCAGACCCCCGTGAACGTGACCGCCACAACGACCATCTCCGTTTCCCCTCGCCTCCCTAACGCCCGCACGAACACACTCCCGGCCCCGCGGCCTCGTCGGGAGTCATCCGGCCGTCGACCGGTCGCATTGGCAATTGTTTCGTTACCGTGCATGGTGGGTGTCGGCATCCATCCGAGTGCGTCCATATACACAATCCCGGCGCAGCGGGCACACCGGGCACGAGGGCGCACGTGGGGTGCAGATCGCCATCGTGAAGTCGAGGACCGCGAGATTGTAGTCCCGGTAGGCGCGGGCGGGCGTCAGGCGACCCGCGAGGTCATAGAGCCAGCGGACACCATGCGGGTCGCGGTGGTATGGCCGACCCGTCATACGGGATAGCCAGCGGGCGACGTTGCTATCCACGATCACGGCCCGCCGGCCGCGGTGTAGGGAAAGCCAGGCCGCCGCCGTGTATGGACCGACCCCGGTGATCGCCCGCAGCGCCCCCGGCGACTCCGGCGGCACGCCCCCGTTGGCGTGGACCGTCTCGGCCAGGCGATAGAGCAACGGGCCGCGCCAGTGAATACCGAGCCGGGCCGTCATCGCGGCGGCGGCGTCTGGCCCGGCCCGGACCAGGTCGGCCGCCGCCGGGTACCGCTCTCGTACCTCCCGGAAAACGGGCTCCACCTGGGCCGCCCGGGTCCTCTGCAGGAGCATCTCGGCGACCAGCGTCAGCCAGGGGTCCGTCTCTGAGCGCCAGGGAAAGTCGCGGACGTTGGCGCGGCCCCAGGTGAGCAGGTGCCGCCGGACACGCCGCACCGTCGCTTCATCCAGGCCACGCTCATCGTCAGGTTCACGCTCGCTCAACAGGTCGCGAGCTTTCGCAACGCGTCATCATGTGTCCGGGTCTGTCGGAGCCTGCCCGCGAATGGCCGGCCCGGATGCAGGGCGTCCCACCAGGAGACCTCTCCCTGATGCCGGCCTGATCCGGGATCGTGGATGCCAAACCCGTCGATGCAGCCATTCCAAACTGGCCGGTAGTGGTCGATCACGAATCGCTCCGCCAGGGTGATCCAAACGGGCTTCATCACCAGGAACCGGCAGAGGAAATCCGCACCGTCGAGGTTGGTGGCGTTCGCAATCGACGTGGCATGTTCCGAAAGCCGGGAATGGAGTGGCCGAGAGTTGATGGTCGAGACGGCGGGTGTTCCCCGACGGCTCCCGGACGGGATCGCCTTCCCCACATAGATCGGCTCATCCGCTTTCGGCGACGCCCACCGGTCGTACGGCGGGAAGCTCCCGACATCACCCGTGTAAAAGATCGCGTAGATGCCGGCACCGTAGAAGACGCCGGGAAGGGGGAGCGAGTACGGCCCTCGACCCATCAACTCTCGCACGCAGCTCTTGGCAAGGTTGTCGTAGTCGAGCGGGTCAAACTCCGCCGGCGTCAGTGGCGACCCGATCACGGGCGACTCCCAACGAGGCGGCCATGCCTTCCGCCACGACCCGTGCCAACGTCACCGGGACCGCGTTCCCAAGTTGTCGCATCGCCTCGGACCAGGCGCCTTGGAACTGCCATGCGTCTGGAAAGGTTTGGATACGGGCCGCTTCCCGGACCGTGAAGTAGCGGACCGAGCCATCGGGGAAGGCGATCATGTTCTCGCCCCCCGGCACCCCGTGATCACCGGCCTTCAGCGTCTTGGCGGGCCAATCGAGCGGGCTGCCGGTGTGACCCACGTAGGCGCGCGCGCCGCGCCGGAGCCGGTGGCCGTGTATCCACCGACGATATCTCTTGCGTCGTCTGGCAAAGGTAGATCGGCGATCGCGTCCGGAACGGTGCGCCACGGCTGTCGTGGAAAAAGTGGCATCGGCGAAGGTCGCACGCCGATGCCGCGTACCCCGAACGATGTGCGATGGTCGGACGGAACGTCATGGCGCTCCCAGTACGGACCATCGTTCCGCTGCTCACGCAAGAGTTCTTCGCGGCCGTGGGTCGGCTCCGGGAAGGACCACTCGATCCCCAGGTCGGCGCGGAACCCGACGATGAAGACGCGCTCGCGCGTCTGGGGAACGCCAAAGTCCGCCGCGTTGAGGACCCGGTAGACGACGTGATACCGGAGACCGTCATCACGCCCGCTGGTGTGCAGCGATTCCAGGCGCACGAGGTGTTCTTCCCACGACTCGTCATCGCGGCGGACGAAGGTCGGGTGAGTCAATTGGAGCACAACAGAGGAGAAAGAGGAGAAATAGGACCGAAAACCGGTTCGCAACAGTCCGCGCACGTTCTCGAGGATGAACGCCCGGGGGGCGAGTTCCCGGACCGCCCGGACAAACTGGGGAATCATGTCCCGGGTGTCACCGACCCCCCGGTGCTTGCCGTCGATGCTGAAAGGCTGACACGGCGGCCCCCCGGCCACCAAATCCACGTTCCCGACCGCCGTGAAGTCGAACTGCCGGGCATCGGCCCCGATCACGTTCCAATCGTCGATGCCGGGCACGGAGGCACGCTGGGCATTGGCCAGCAGCGTGGCCCGGGCATCAGCATTCCACTCCAGAAGGAGCCGGTGATCGAACCCAGCCGCGTGCGTCCCGAGGGCCAGGCCGCCGGCGCCCGTGAACAATTCGATCGACCGGAGCCCGGTGGTCGAGACCGGTCCTGATTCTCCGATCCGCAATCCCGTCATCATCGTGTGTGCCATGGCGCTGCCCGTATCCATCCACCACATCGCGGGCGGGGCGAGATCGTCATCATACCGTGCCGACTCGCAATACCGCGGGACGAGGAAACCACATGGCACATGCGTAGGTCGCGTGAGGGATGGCGACGCGGCCATGCCCGGCCACCCGCATGAGCGGATGCTGGCACGCCGGCGTGATGGGACTGGCGGGGCGATCCCACGTTGTGGCCCACCATGATCGGAGTGCCGGCCGGGCGGTTATTCGCGCCGTGCCGCGATCAATTCCGCCCGCTTCTGGGCCTCGACGTAGCTTCGCAGGACCGCGTTCATCCGGGTCTGGTAGCCGGGGCCTCCGGCCTTGAACCACTCGATCAGGTCGCCATCGAACCGGACGGTCAATTGCCGCTTCGGGCCAGGGATGCCGATCATGACCCGATCCCAGTCGAACTCGCCCTCGTCCTCGTGATCGATCGCGGCCTCGACCTCCTCGTCGGTCATCGCATCGACGCGTGCCCAGTCCGTCTGGCTCTCGCCACGGCGACGCATCTCGTCGATCTCATCCGCGGTGTAACTCACGATATTCTCGGACTTCTGCATCACGGGCCCTCCTCGCTGAAATGATCCGGATGGCGTCTTCACGTTCCGTCCAGACGACGGTGATGAGACGACCTTCCACGAAGCCGGTCGTCAACGTCCGCACTTCGTCGAGATATGGACTCGGGACAGTGACGGCGGATCGACCATCGAACACCAACTCCGCATCAACGAAGTCAATGCCATGTTTGTCCAGGTTGCTGACCCGTTTGTTGTCGTCCCACTCGAACCGCATGGCCGATTGTACCTACTGATGTCACTACACGACAAGCGGACGTCCTCGATCCCATGATCGATCCAAATGAAAGCGATCGGCGTGGCATCTCAGTTCCGCCTGCCGTCCGACCCAGGTGTATCATGCCGCCGTATTGCCCGGTGCCCCCGGTCCTCGACGGAGGCGGCCGCACTCGCCTCATCACCAGAGAGGGAGCCGTCCCCATGTCAGCCGTCACGGCGTCACCATTCACGACCTTGTCACCCACGAACGCGTCGCGGACCTTGCCGAAGATCACCTTCGTCGGGGCCGGCAGTACGGTGTTCGCCAAGAACCTGATCGGGGACATCCTCTCGTTCCCAGAGCTGGCCGGCAGCCACCTCTGCCTCTACGACATCGACCCCGACCGCCTCGCCACCTCCGAGGTCGTCGCCACCAAGGTCGCCCAGGCCCTCGGCGCTCCCGCCACGGTCACCACGACCACCGACCGCCGCCGGGCCCTGGAGGGCGCCAACTACGTCCTGACCATGATCCAGGTCGCGGGGTACAAGCCCGGCACCGTGACCGACTTCGAGATCCCGAAGCGCTATGGCCTCCACCAGACCATCGCCGACACCCTCGGCATCGGTGGCATCATGCGCGGCCTGCGCACCATCCCAGTGATGCTCGACATCGCCCGCGATATGGAGGAGGTCTGTCCGGACGCCCTGCTGCTCAACTACGTCAACCCGATGGCGATGCTCTGCTGGGCCCTGGACCGGGGCAGCTCGATCGCCACGGTCGGCCTCTGCCACAGCGTCCAGGGGACGGCCAAGGAGCTGGCCAACGACCTCGGCATCCCCGTCGCGGAGATCGACTACCGCTGCGCCGGGATCAACCACATGGCCTTCTACACCCGCTTCGAGCGCCACGGCGAGGATCTCTACCCGGCCCTGCGCCGGATCGCCGAGGAGGGGCGGGCGCCGGAGACGAACCGCGTCCGTTACGAGATGCTGCGCCGATTGGGGTACTTCGTGACCGAGTCCAGCGAGCACTTCAGCGAGTACGTGCCCTGGTTCATCAAGCGCGACCGGCCCGACCTGATCGACCGCTTCGCGATTCCCCTCGACGAGTACCCCCGCCGCTGCGAGACCCAGATCGCCCGCTGGGACACCATGCGGGACCGCTACGAGGGGGAAGAGCCGATCACGGTGGAGAGGACGCACGAGTACGCCGGGCCGATCATCCACGCCATGGAGACCGGCACCCCGGCCGTGATCTACGGCAACGTCCCCAACCGGGGCCTGATCGACAATCTGCCGCAGGGCTGCTGCGTCGAGGTCCCCTGCCTGGTCGATGCCAATGGCGTCCAGCCGACCACGGTCGGCGCCCTACCGCCCCACCTCGCGGCCCTGATGCAGACCAACGTCAATGTCCAGGCCCTGACCGTCGAGGCCGCCCTGACCGGCAACCGCGACCACATTTACCACGCCGCGATGGTCGACCCGCACACGGCCGCCGAACTGGACCTCGACCAGATCTGGTCCCTCGTCGACGACCTGATCGAGGCGCATGGGGAGTGGTTGCCCCCGTTCCGGTAGTCCACCGTCGGACGGGGAACCGTCTCGGAACACCTCGATCATCGCCATGTCGCCCTTCACCACCCCGGTGAAGGGCGATATGCCGGGGACGACACGGCCACATGGCGACACCAGTCCTTCACCTGGCACCACGATTCGCTTCACCCGCACGCGTTTGTGGGGGCGCTGCTTGCTGCACTCTCCTCGACGTACGATCGTTTCG
>JACCVE010000549.1 GCA_013698285.1 Chloroflexia bacterium
GCGTCGCGACCCGCGACGCCGCCCCTTGTGCCACCACCGGCCACGCCGCCGACCCTCGATGCGCGCGACTGGCTGGCCACCCGCCCACGGGTGGGGGTGGGTCGAATGGGAGAACGACGATGGCGAAAGGTGACCCCGGCATCGGGCCGGACGGGCGCCCCCTCGAACAACACAAGGGATGGTTCGGCCAGCCCATCGGTCGACTCCTCATCTTGCCCGCGTTGGTCTACGCGGTCGCCGTCACCCAGGTCCCCTTCTTACTGACGATCTATTACAGTTTCCAGCGGTGGAACCTGCAACGGCCCAACCGGCGCGGGTTCACCGGATTCGATAATTACCGATTCCTCCTGACCCGAGACGACGATTTTTGGGCCGCCCTGGCGAATACCGTGGTCTTCACGGTCGGGACGGTGTTGCTCGCCCTCGCGGTGGGCATGTTCTATGCCGAATTGGTCAACCGGCGCTTCCCCGGCCGGGGCATCGTCCGCACCCTCTTGATCACGCCCTTCCTGGTCATGCCGGCCGCATCGGCCCTGGTCTGGAAGAACATGATGTTGAACCCGATCTTCGGCGTGGTCGGCTGGCTGACCCGGACCGGCCTGCCCGGCGACATCTCGCCCAACTTCCTCGGCCGCTATCCGGACTGGTCGCTGGTCGGCGTGCTGACGTGGCGCTGGGCGCCGTTCATGATGCTGATCCTGCTGGCCGGGATGCAGAGCATCGATGAGCAGATCCGGGAGGCCGCCCGCGTCGATGGCGCGACCGGCTGGCAGGAGTTCCGCGACATCACCCTGCCGCACCTCTCCCGCTTCATCCAACTGGGCGGGCTGCTCGGCACGGTCTACATCGTCCAGGAGTTCGACGCGATCTACTTGATGACGTCTGGCGGGCCCGGCAACGCCTCGACCAACCTGTCCTACCTGGTCTACCAGCGGGCCGTCGCCGGTAGCAACGTCGGCCTCGGCGCCGCATTGGGGGTGATCGTGGTGTTGATCTCGATCGTCGTGATCACGTTCTTGCTCCGGTCGCTCGACCGGTTGATGAAGGATTAGGCATGGAAGCGACACGGAACCCGGCCGCGACCCCCTCGGCACCGGCGGCGCCAGCGGCCAGGGCGCCGCGAGCCGGTCTCCTGGCCCGGCGACAGAAAGCCGCGAAGAGCCGCTACGAGGATGCACCGGCCTGGTGGGGGGTCATGGCCTGGGTGATCGGGCTGATCGCCTTCTTCCCCGTCTTCTACATGGTGATCACCGGGTTCAAGAGCGAAGCGGACGCGGTCAACCTGCCCCCCCAGGTGATCCCATTCCCCGGTAACGACGGTGCCGGGCAACCCGCGGGCAGCACCTCGATCGAGGATGCGCCGACGTTGCCGGGCGACACCGACGACGGTGGCTCATTCTGGTTCGTACCGACGCTGGACCAGTACCGGGCGGTGGTCGGACAGGACTTCTTCCCGTTCTTCCGCAACTCCGCCATCGCCGCGCTGGGCTCGACGGCCCTGGTGATGGTGCTGGCCGTCCCGGCCGCGTACGGCCTGGCGATCTGGCCGGTCAAGAAGTGGAAGGATGTCCTGTTCTTCTTCATCTCGACCAAGTTCCTCCCCGCCGCCGGGGTGATCGTGCCGCTGTTCGTCATCTATAGCCCCAACGGGGACCCGGAGTTGTTCACCCGGGGGCTGGGGCTGCTCGGCACGATGCGGGGCCTGATCATCCTCTACACCGCGATGAACCTGCCGATCGCGATCTGGATGCTGCGGTCGTTCTTCGAGGAGGTGCCGCGCGATGTCCTCGACGCGGCCCGGATCGACGGGGCCAACATCTGGCAGGAGGTGACCCAGGTGATGCTGCCGATGGTCACCCCGGGCATCGCCGCGACGGCCTTCCTGGGCATCATCTTCGCCTGGAACGAGTTCTTCTTCGCCATCAGCCTGACCGCCGCCGGGACCTCGACGGTGCCGATCTTCATGGTCAAGTTCGTCACCTCGGAGGGCCTGTTCTGGGCCAAGCTGGCCGCCTCGGCGACGATGGCGGCGACCCCGATCGTGCTGGTCGGCTGGATCGCCCAGCGCCAACTGGTCCGCGGCCTCTCGCTCGGCGCCGTGAAGTGACACGGCCGCCGCGCCAGGGCGGCGAGACGGGGCAGAGACGGGGCAGAGACGGGCTACGATCTACGCATGACTCGCGGCCGGCTGGCCCCCGCCAGGTTCACCAAGGAGTACGACGAGCGATGAAAGCCGTCATCATCAACGCGCCGCACGAGGTCAGCGTCGAGGACGTGCCGGCACCGGAGGCCGGGCCGGGTGAGGTCGTGATCAAGGTCGGCGTGGCCGGGATCTGCGGCACCGACATCCACATCCTCGACGGCGAGTTCCCGCTGACGACCTACCCGATCATCCCCGGCCACGAGTTCGGCGGAGAGGTGGTCCAGGTCGGGGAGAATGTCGTCGGCGTCGCCGTCGGGGACCGGGTCGGGGTGGACCCGACCCTCAACTGCGGCGCCTGCTACTTCTGCCAGCGGGGCCAGGGGAACCTCTGCGAGCGGTGGAACGGCGTCGGCGTCGGATCCCACCCGGGCGGATTCGCGGAGTGCGTCGCCGTCCCGGCTCGCACCGTCTACCACCTGCCCGAGGGGATGAGTTATGCCGAGGCGGCCCTGATCGAGCCGATCTCCTGCGTCGTCCGTGGGTTCCACCGCCTCCAACCCCAGGTTGGCGAGACGTACCTGATCTACGGTGCCGGCCCGATGGGCCTGCTGAATGCCCAGATCGCCCGCTACAACGGCGCCAGCCTGGTGGCCCTGATCGACATCAACGAGAGCCGCCTGCAGAAGGCGAAGGACGCCTTCGGGTTTGACGTCGTCGGGACCTCGCTCGACGCGGTGCGGGAGCACGCCCCGCGCGGCTTCGACAACGTGATCGAGGCGACGGGTGTTACCAAGGTGGCCGAGATCGCGATCGACGCGGTGATCAGGCGCGGCAAGCTGCTGCTGTTCGGGGTATGCCCGCCGGGCGAGCGGGCCGCCTACGACGCCTTCAAGATCTACAACGAGGAGATCACCGTCCTCGGCACGATGGCCGTCCTCAACTCCTACGGCCCGGCGGTCGATATTCTCTCGGCCGGGGCGGTCGACAGCGCGGCGATGGTCACCCATACCCTCCCCATCGGCCAATTCGGCGAGGCGATCGACCTGTTCCGCTCCGGCGCCGGGATGAAGATCCAGATCGATCCCAGCGCCTGACTGGACGGTGCCCGGCCCTCCCCACCGGGGAGCAGGCCGCCCTGGTTCCGGTGACGCGCTCGCCCCGCCCGGTACGGCCGTCACCGACCTGGCCATAGACGATGAAACATACAAGGAAACGTGGTCTGGGTGCTGGAGGCCACCACATATGGTGGTCCATGCCGTCGTTCGCATCGTGCCCCCGGTTGTCCGGCCACCGTCGCCGTGCTACCATCGAGGATCACGGACGGGTCACCGGGGAACAACCAGCGGACGAGTGGGGGAGCATTGGACCGAGCGACGTCGTCACCCACGGCGACCCCAAATGGCCACCGACCGAAGCGGGCCGCGGCGGTGGCGCTGGCCAACCAGAAGGGCGGCGTCGGCAAGACGACCACGGCCGTCAACGCCGCCGTGATCCTGGCCCGGGCCGGGTACCGCATCCTCCTCATCGACCTGGACCCACAGGGAAATGCGACTTCCTCCCTCGGCCTTGCCAAGGAAGACCTGCTCTACACCTCCTACGATGTGCTGGTGGATGGCGTGCCGTTGCCCCGTGCGATCGCCGTGACGGACCGGCGCAACCTCGACCTCGTGGCCGCGACCGCCAGCTTGGCGGGGGCCGAAGTGGACCTGGTCGGGATGGCGAACCGGGAGCGCCGCCTGGCGACGGCGCTGGGCACCGCCCGCGAGCGCTACGACTTGATCCTGATCGACTGCCCCCCCTCGCTCGGCCTCCTCACCGTCAATGCACTGACCGCGGCGGATCGGGTGGTGATCCCGATCCAGTGCGAGTTCCTGGCCCTAGAAGGGCTCAGTCAACTCGTCACCACCATCGGCCTGGTCCAGCAGGGCCTCAACCCGGACCTCGAGATCCTCGGCGTCCTGTTGACGATGTTCGATGGCCGGACGCGGCTGGCCGGCCAGGTCGTCGATGAGGTCCGGCGCCATTTCACCGACCGCGTCTTCGGGTCGGTCATCCCCCGCTCGATCCGGCTCGCCGAGGCGCCGAGCTACGGCCAGTCCATCTCCGAATACGACCCGGCCTCCCGCGGGGCCGTCGCCTATCACCAGTTCGTCGAGGAACTGGCCGAACGGCTCCGGTTGGGCGAACCATCGTCGGTGCCCGCCGCGCCCTCCATCGCCAGTGTCCCCGCCCCGAGCGGCCAAGAGGCCTGACCGGGCCGGACGGCACCATCTCGCCCGCGCACGTGGCACCCGCCAGCCGGGGCCAGGGACCGACGATCGACCGGAGAGGTCCGGCGAGACCGATATGAGGAGGGAATCACTGGCCATGGCGACGACCACGCGACGCGACACCTGGACGACGATCGAGCCATCCTCAAACGGCATGGCAACGCCCAACGGTGATCACGATGGACCCCGCACGGTCCAGGCGACGGGGGACCAACCCAGCCGGGTCATGCGACCGGATAAGTTCACCGGTGTCGGCCTGACCTTCGACGACGTCCTGCTGATCCCCGCCTATTCAACCGTGGTCCCGACCGAGGTCTCGACCGCGACCCGGCTGGCGGGCGACATCAGCCTCTGCATCCCGCTGATCTCCTCACCCATGGACACCGTGACCGAGGCCCGGCTGGCGATCGCCCTGGCCCGGGAGGGCGGCATCGGCATCATCCACCGCAACATGACGCTGGAGGACCAGGTCGCCGAGGTCGACAAGGTGAAGCGGTCCGAGTCGGGGATGATCGTCGAGCCCGTCACCCTCGGCCC
>JACCVE010000478.1 GCA_013698285.1 Chloroflexia bacterium
GAGACAGATGAGCGAGGCTGAGACGACCACCGCTTCTGATGGCCGCCCTCGAACTCGACCCTGATTTGAACCGGCGGTCCGCTACGAGGGCCACGGTCGGGCTGAGTTCCAAGATCCTCATGGCTTCGTCTCAGGTCCGGCATGGGTAGAGTGTGATGAAAGCGGCGTTGCCCGCGGCCGGTTGAACATTGAGCGAACTGAAATCGACGATCCACTCCCTATTGGTTGCGACATCGATCGCGGCGTTTCCCGCACCGAGGTGGCCCATCGCTTATGCTTCAATCTACCCGATCACGTCCCGGTCCTCCTCCAACGTGACCGACTGCTTCGGCCCCGGGAATCCGGCCTGGAGCGTGCTCCAATCTGGCACGCCCTCGTCCTCAAAGTCGATGGATGCTTGCAGTTCCACTTCCGTGAGGGCATCCAAATACGCGAAATCGGTGTTTACCTCACCGCGTTCTTTCATGGCCGCGAATTCATCAGCCGTGTGACCCACGATATGTTCGTCGCTCCGCATGCCATGCCCTCCTTCCGGAGATGATTCGAATGCTTTCACCCTGCGGGGTCCACACCACCGTGACCAACTGGTTGTCGATTGTTCCCGTAGTCAGGTAACGGTCTTCGATAACGAATGCGATCACTACTTGACTCAACGCGGTAACGACGGGACGGCCATTGAATACGAGCCGAGTACTCGCGAAATCGACTCGGTGCTTCGAGAGATTGGTCAACCGCTTCGTCTCGTCCCGCTCGAACGCTCCACTCGAACTCTATGGAGATGGTATACCGACGAGTGGTGCGGGGATTATCGATCGTGGCCTCGATTAGGACCGATATCGCCCGTAGATTGGCCGGGGAGGGGATGCCCGCGAATCCCTCATGCCGGTGTGTTGGGAAGTCGCCGTCCCCAACCGTCTGAACAGATCACAATCCTCCCGCGAGGAGAATCATGCACCCCACCCTCACCGTCCACCCTGGCACCCTGGACGACCTGGACGCCGCCTACGACGTGTTCGTCCGGGCCACTGCCGACCTCGAACGGCGGGTGGGCACCCCCGATGACGCCAATGTCTGGCTCGATCCGTCCTTCGCCGCGCGCTACTGGGAGCGTCGTCGCCCGCTGTTCGCGCACCTCTCCCGTCCGGGCGGCGCCTTCTGGGTGGCCGAGGTCGACGGCGCGATGGTCGGCTATGCTCGCTCCACCCGGCACGAGGGCCTGCGGGAACTCAACGAGTTCTTCGTCCACCCCGGCCACCAGGGACACGGCATCGGCCGGGAGCTGATCGCCCGCGCCTTCCCCCGGGGCGGGACTGGCCGCCGTGCCATCATCGCCAGCACCGACATCCGCGCCCTGACCCGCTATCTCAAGGCCGGCGTCTATCCCCGCTTCCCGATCTACGCCGTCTCCCGCAAACCGGAACCGGTCACGGTCGAGACCGACCTGACCTTCACGACTCCGGTCGCCGCCGGGGGTGGCGCGGCGACCCCTGACACCCTCGCCGTCCTCCGGGCCATCGACGGCGTGGTCCTGGGCTTCGCCCGCGACGCCGACCACGCCTTCCTGTCCCGGGACCGCCCGCCCACCCTCTACCACCGGGATGGGCGGGTCGTCGGATACGGCTACACCGGGACCGATACCGGGCCGATCGCCCTGTTCGACCCGGCCGATTTTCCCGCCGTCCTGGCTCGTGCCGAATCGGACGCCGCCGCCCGGGGCGATGCCACCTTCAGCCTCAGCCTCCCGCTCATCAACCGCGCCGCCGTCGACTATCTGCTGAGCCGCGGCTTCCGCCTCGACGATTTCACCATCCTGTTCATGAGCGACGAACCCTTCGGCCACTTCGACCGGTACATCGTCTCTACCCCGGACTTCTTCATCTGACACTTCACCCCGCTGAGCGAAACGCTGCGCCGGGGGATGGCCTCCCACCGCGCGGGATGGCATCGGTCGGTGCCATGGCAACCACCCACCGGGTAGGGGAGGACCTCGTGTCCTCCCGAAGACACGGTGGTCGGCGTTTCGAGATTCCCCGACCCGTCGCCGGACGATCAACGATCGATGTCACTGTCCCTGTCCCGTCTCACCCGTCCCGCCACGAGTGCCGAGGCTCGAACCCCAGCACCTCGCGGGCCCGGTCCAGCGAGAACGCCGTCGCCGTGCCCGGAATGGGGGAACGGATCTCGGTCTCCGGGGCGTGAGCCCGCAGCAGGTCTTCGGTCGGCGTGTCGCTCAGGGTATCGACGGCCGTCACCTGCACCGGGACGAAGCCGAGGCCGCGCGTCCCGATCGCCAGCCGGCAGAATGTCGCCGCGTCCCGGATGTCGATGTAGCTCCACAGGGTTCGGGCCTCCTCGGACGGCTCCATCGGCGACCGGGTCCGCTCGGCGATCTCTCCCGGCGTCGCCACCCAGGGGAACCGCATCGCCACCACCTGCATCCCCGCCCGGCGGTGGAACATCTCCCCCGTCCGCTCGTCCACCTCCTTCGACAGCCCATAGGGGTCGTGGTTCAGGAGCGGGTGGTCTTCATCGACCGGCGCATAGCGCGGCGCGAACGCCACCGGCGCCCAGGCCGTCCCCAACGCCGAGAGACTGGAGGCGTTCGCCACGGTCCCGATCCCCAGTAGGCTCGCCGCCTGCAACACGGCGAACGTCGACCCGGTGTTGTTGCGGAAGATCACCTGGTCGGCCTGTCGCCCCGGGGAGGGGATCGCCCCCAGGTGAATAACCGCGTCGTGCCCCGCCATCGCCCAGGCCACCTGCCCCACATCGAGTAAGTCGATCTCCACCCCCCCGAGCC
>JACCVE010000485.1 GCA_013698285.1 Chloroflexia bacterium
CCTCCCCTGATGATCATGGACGAACCGACCACCGCCCTCGATGTCGTGGTCCAGAAGGAGATCATGCAGCAGATCGAGGAACTCAAGGAGCGCCTCGGCTTCTCGATCCTGTTCATCACCCACGACCTGTCGCTGCTGGTCGAGTTCTCGGACCGGATCGCGATCATGTACGCTGGCCAGATCGTCGAGCTGGCCCCGGCCCGGGAACTCTTCTCCAACCCGCTCCACCCCTACACCCGGGGCCTGATGTCCTCGTTCCCGGCCCTGACCGGCGAGAAGGTTCGCCTGACCGGCATCCCCGGCTCCCCGCTGGACATGATCGCCCCGCCCACCAGCTGCCGCTTCCACCCCCGCCGCACCGAGGTCGAGCCGATGTTCCGGGAGGTGGTCCCCCGGTTGATGGAGGTGACGCCGGGCCACTTCGTGGCGTGTCACCTGTACGGGGCGGGACGTTAGGCGGCAGACGTAAGGAATTAGGGGGCAGGGGTCAGGGGAACGTCGGCAGTCGCCAGCCGGCAGGAGATGAGACCTCCCCTACTCGGGACCTGTCATCGGAATGGGCCATCCATGGGCGGTTCCCTCGGTGGTGGTGGACGGTGGCCGGGGATGACCGCCACGCCCGGTCCATGGTCCCGGCCCGTACCACATTGACGCATCTCCCGTGGGGACGGAGCTGGGACGCCACGGCGGAGCGATGGCCCGTCGCCGCCGCGTCTTTGGTACGATCCCGACGTTGACCCGCGTCTCCGAACGCCGCGCCGACCGGCCATGACCACCTGGCCGGACCGATCGATCATAGGGAGCACGACCACGATGCGAGCCGACCAGATCGCCCTGCAGCTCTACACGGTACGAGACCGGACCGCCACGGACTTCCTCGGCACCCTCCGCGCCCTGGCCGCCACCGGCTACACGGCGGTCGAGTTCGCCGGGTACGGAGACGTGCCCGTCGCCGAGATGCGGTCAACGCTGGACGAGTTGGGGATGCGGGCCATCTCGGCCCACGTTCCCTACGACCGGTTCGACCGCGAGATCGACGCGGTGATCGAGGAACTCCAGACGCTGGGGTGCAGCTACGCGATCGTCCCCTACATCGGTGAGGAGATGCGGGGCGACGCGGCGATCGTGCGGCGGATGGCCGAGAACTTCAACGTCTGGGGCGAACGCTGCCGGGCCGCCAGCCTGACCTTTGGCTACCACAACCACGACTTCGAGTTCCGCCCGATCGAGGGCGAGCCGGGCGGCAAGACGATGTACGACATCCTGCTCGCCGAGACCGACCCGGCCTCGGTGACGATGGAACTCGACATCTATTGGGTCCTGCGCGGTGGCGAGGACGCCCTGGCGCTGCTGAAGCGCGAGATCAACCGGATCCCGATCATCCACATGAAGGACCTCGGCCCGGCGCCGGACCACGCCGACCTGCCGGTCGGGGCCGGGACGATCGACTGGGCAGCGATCTTCGCGGCCGGCGAGGACAAGATCGAGTGGTTCATCGTCGAGCAGGACCACTCGACGGACGCGATGGCCGACGTGGCCGCCAGCCTGCGGGCGATGGAGAGCATGGCCTCCTGACCAGTGCCAGCCCCGGCCCCGGCCGGTGGGGCGACCACCAACGTCCGGGTACCCGCCTTCCCCCTGCGGTCTAGGTCCCACGGGAGGCCGCCGCATCCCGGAGCGACGCGCCACCGCGACACCTGGGGACACGCCGGGAGTGAGAGGACCGACCCGGCACGGATAAGTTCCATCCCGCGGGGCGGCGCGACGGGCGGCGCCCGGGGACGCGTTCGCCCGGATGCGGTGTGGTCCGATGGCTCCCTGGTCCGTCCCACCGAACGCCCGACACCACGACGCCGCCGGGGCTGCCGTCGGCCGATGACCCGAATCGGTCGCCCAGCGCGGCCGTCGGAACGAGGGAACTCACCATGGCCGAGACGATCGCGTTCCCGCCGGGCTTCGTCTGGGGCGCGGCAACCGCGTCCTACCAGATCGAGGGCGCCGTCGATGAGGACGGCCGGGGGGAGTCGATTTGGGACCGGTTCAGCCACACCCCCAGCAAGGTCGCGAACGGCGACACCGGCGACGTGGCCTGCGACCACTACCACCGCTGGCGCGAGGACATCGCCCTGATGGGCCAGTTGGGCCTGGATGCCTACCGATTCTCGATCGCCTGGCCGCGGGTGGTGCCGACCGGCCAGGTGCCGGTCAACCACCTCGGACTGGACTTCTACGACCGCCTGGTCGATGGGCTGCTCGATGCCGGGATCACCCCCTGGGCGACGCTCTACCACTGGGACCTGCCGCAGCCCCTGCAGGACGCGGGCGGCTGGCCGGCCCGGGACACGGTCGAGGCGTTCCTGCTCTACACCGACGCGGTGACCCGCCGCCTTGGCGACCGGGTGACCAACTGGATCACCTTCAACGAGCCGTGGGTGGCCAGCATCATCGGTCACCTCTGGGGTATGCACGCGCCAGGACTGACCGACCTCTCGGCCGCCCTGGCGACCAGTCACCACCTGCTGCTGGCGCACGGCCTCGCCGTCCCCCTGATACGGGCCAACAGTCCGGGGGCACAGGTGGGGATCACCCTCAACCTGGCCCCTGGCGTGCCAGATAACCCGGCGGACGAGTCGTCGGTCGCGGCAGCCAGGTCGTTCGACGGCTTCATGAACCGCTGGTTCCTCGACCCGATCGCCGGACGGGGCTACCCGGAGGACATGCTGGCCATCTACGGCGACGCCGCCCCGGACGTTCGCGAGGGGGACCTGGCCACGATCGCCGCCC
>JACCVE010000489.1 GCA_013698285.1 Chloroflexia bacterium
CGTCATCGACGCCGGCGCGGACGGCGTCTTCTTCGCGCTCCAGGGCTGCACGACGGCGATGATGCCCGAGGCCACCTACCGGGAATTGGGACGGCCCTACGACCTGATCGCGCTGGCAGGTGCTGCCAACGGCTGGCTCAACGTCCTCCACATCCACGGTGAGAGCGACCTGCTGATCGAGCCGATGCTGGATTATCCGGTGCAGGTCCTCAATTGGTCGGACCGGCTGGCCGGACCCAGTTTGAAGGAGGTCCGCGCGATCACCAGTAAGTGCCTGATGTGTGGCTGGCACGAATTCGGCGCCCTGTCCAACGGCCCGGCCGAGACCATCCAGGCCGAGGCGGAGGACGCCGTCGCCCAGACCGGGGGCCACAAGTTCATCCTGGCCGGCGGGTGCTCGGTGCCGGATGAGACCGACGAACGGTGGCTCCTCGCCGCCCGGGAGATCGTGGACGATCTGGAATTGCCCGCGCCCGGTCAAGGTGGGACTGCCTGATCGGCGTGGGCACCCGGCGCGGTTTAAAGAGAGAGGCCGCCACGGGGGTCGATCCCCTGGCGGCCTCGGCCGATCACACCGTCGCCCGACGGTGCCGTCTCAGGTGCGGCGTCAGCAGGCGGCCCCATCGACCACGCCGCCGAAGGTGGTGGTCCAGTAGGTGCCATAACTCGACGCGGCGCCGTAGGCTCGTCCGATACCAATCGCGGTCACGGTCGGGCTGAGCATGTTGGCGTTGTGGCCCGGGCTGGTCCGCCACTGCTCGAAGGTCGCCGCGGCGGTGGCGTTACCGGCGGCGATGTTCTCGGCCCGGTAGGTCTGGTAGCCATAGCCAAAGTTGGTCATGTTCTGCGACCAGCTCGTGCCGTTGGCCAGGGTGTGACTGAAGTAGTTCTTGCTCGCCATGTCGGCGCTGTGGAACTCGGCCGCGTTGCTCAACGTCTGCGTGATCTGGACGGGACCCAGGCCATTGGCGGACCGGTACCCATTGATCAGCGACAGCATCGCCCATTCCTCGCCGTCCCGGCAGGCGCCGGTCGGGACGGGAGCCGGGTTCGACGGCGTGACCGGCGGCGGTGCGACCGTTGCCGCCGGGGCGGAGCCGCCCGTGGATCCCCCATCGCGGATGGTGCGGTCCCCGGTCCTGTCGGTCGATGTCCCGGTCGTGCCATCACCGCGGCGCACCGTGCGTGATGCGCTGACGTCTGTCGCCAGCAGGCCGACGGTGAGCACGACGAGAAGCACAGCGCTGAGCGCCCGGAGCCACCGGGTGCGGATCGCCACCTCTGTCATTCGATTGTCCCTCCCTCGCGATCTCTTCCCGGGCCAGAACATTCCCCCCGTCGAACGGTCATGGGCACGACGATCGACCCGTCGCACCCATGCCCTCCGGAGGGGCGTCCTTCCGTTTCAAGATCACGCTGACCGTACAGTACCAATGTCCCGACCGTCAAGGGCTTTCGAGACTCATGGGGCGGCACGGCCGGTCTTGCCGGTCTCACAGGTGAATGACTGACCACATCGCCGTCGATGAGTCACCGGGAACTACGATGGGACCGGCCGCCGGCACCGGGCCCGTCCGGAGAGAGCCTGCCGATGACGGCGATGTGGTTTTCCCGCCAGCGAGACGTCACGAGGCCAGGGCTGCCGGACATCATCGCGACCGGACCGCGCCGTCGCGACGTGACGCCGCGGGCGAACGGGTCGTCCGGCGCCTGGTGAGCACATTCGATCACATGGCGCCCGCCTGGGTAACCCACGCT
The DNA here is from genome assembly GCA_013698285.1 of Chloroflexia bacterium. Taxonomy (GTDB): domain Bacteria; phylum Chloroflexota; class Chloroflexia; order Thermomicrobiales; family UBA6265; genus JACCVE01. Next base: position 1,759 of record JACCVE010000489.1, read on the forward strand.
TTTCTAACGGCCAGGAACACGTTTCCCGAAGCGAGTGACTCGTGTCACCGGGCTGGCCCGCTGGTCCGACTCGACGGGCGTCGTGGCGAAGCTCACGAAACGGTCTGACCAGGTCGTGCGATGGTCCAGGCGGGCCTGCCTAGTCCGCCGTGGAGGTGGCCGCGGCCGCTTCCTTGCCGCGCTTCTCCATGATGGTGGTCGAGTGCCCGGCGTCGAGGCGGGCCCTGGGATCGTAGGTCGTGACGGCGTGGTTCACGGCCGTGACGGCCTCGGCGGCACCCGTCGCGATCAGCTTGAACTTGGCCTGGTAGGTGGCGATGTCCCCGGCGGCGAAGACGCCGGGGATGTTGGTCGCCATCGTCAGGGGATCGACGACCACCTGGTTACGCTGGATCTCGAAGCCCCATGTCTTGAGCGGCCCCAGATCGGCGACGAAGCCGATCGCCACGATCAGTTCCTGGACCTCGACATCGTGGGTCCCGCCGGCGGCGTCCTTGAAGGTCAGGCCCGCCAGGTGACCGTCATCCCCCGCCCGCACGGCGACGGTCTCGCAGCCGGGGAAGCGGAGATCGACGCTGGATGCTTCCAATTCGGCCACCGTCCCCTCGTGGGCCCGGAACTTGGAGCGGTGGATCAGGGTAACGTGGCGGGCGACCGGCTCCAGGGTCACGGCCCAGTCCACGGCGGAGTCGCCGCCGCCGACGATCACGACATCTTTGTCCCGGAAATCCTCGACCCGCTTTGCGAAGTAGTGGACGCCGCGCCCCTCCAACTCCGTCACGCCGGGGACCACCAGGCGCTTCGGCTCGAAGGCGCCGACCCCAGCGCAGACGACCACCGTGCGGCTGAAGCGGTCGCCGTTGGGCGTGCCCAGCCGGATGATGTCGTCATCGAGCCGTTCCAGCTCGGTGACTTCCTCGTTGAGACGGATCGTCGGGGCGGACCGGTCGGCCTGGGCCAGGCAGCGCTCGACGAAGTCCTTCGCCAGCACTTTGGGAAAGCCGATCACGTCGTAGATGTATTTCTCCGGGTAGATCGCGGTCAGCGCCCCGCCCGCCTCTTCGAGGGCGTCGATCACTTGGGTCCGCGCCCCGCGCAACCCGGCGTAGAAGGCCGCGAAGAGGCCGGTCGGCCCCGCGCCGATGATCGTGATGTCGAAGATGTCGCGGCTGTCTCCCGCCCCGTCGGCGCCGGCGGTGCTGTGCGGGGTCGAT
>JACCVE010000517.1 GCA_013698285.1 Chloroflexia bacterium
GTGACATGCTGCGGTGCTCGTCGATGCCCAGGCTGGCCATCATCTTCCTGCCTACTGGCGAGGTCATTCCCATGTTAGCCAGACCCGGCGCGAATGAGGCCAGTTTCGACGCGGCGTGGATGCCGGACATGGCGCGGGTGCGCAGGCTGACACCATGCTCGGCCTGGTAGTGCGCCAGGAACTCGGTCTTGATCTTGGCCATATCGACGCTGGACGGGCACTCCGTCTTGCAGGCCTTGCAGCTCAGGCAGAGATCCAGCACGTCATAGGTCGCCTTCGAGGTGAAGTCGGCCGGGGAGAGGACGTTGCCGGCCAGGGCGTTGCGGAGGGCATTCGCCCGCGCCCGGGTCGTGTCCCGCTCGTCCTTCGTTGCCATGTACGACGGGCACATCGTCCCCGCCTTCAGCTTGCGACAGACCGCCGCCCCGTTGCACATCTCGATCGCCGCCAGGAAGCCGCCCTCGGCGCTGAAATCGAGCTGCGTCTTGATCGCGATCGGGGCGTACGTGGGGCCGAACCGGAGGTTCTCGCCCATCGGCGGCCCGTCGACGACCTTGCCCGGGTTCATCAGGCCACGCGGGTCGAAGATCGCCTTGAAGTCCCGCATCGCCCCGTAGAGCTCCGGGCCGAAGATCTTCTCGTTCAACTCCGAGCGTTGCAGGCCGTCGCCGTGCTCGCCGCTCATTACCCCGCCGAAGCGGTGTGCCAGCTCGGCCGCCTCGTGCGCCATCTCCCGCATCGCGGAAACGCCGGCGATGTCTTTCAGGTTCAGCAGTGGCCGGATGTGCAGGCAGCCCGCCGAGGCGTGGGCATAGTAGGCGGCCGTCGTCCCCTGCCGGGCCACCATCGCCTCGACCGCCCGGACGTAGTCGGCCAGGTGCTCGACCGGCACCGAGACGTCCTCGATCACTGGAACGGGCTTGGCGTCCCCCTTGACGCTCATCAGCAGGCCCAGTCCGGCCTTCCGCACCGACCAGACATCCGCCTGCTCCCGCGCGTCCAACACCCGGCGGGGCTCCGCCATCAGCCGCACTCCCCGCTTCGCAAGGTGGCGCATCAGGTCGTCGCACTTCGACGCCAACTCGCGGTCGTCGGCGCCGTAGAACTCCACCGCCAGCACCGCCGCCGGGTCGCCCTCGATATATGAGATCTGCTTGGCGTAGCCCGGGGCGGAGCGGGTCAGGCCGATCAGCATCCGGTCCATCAACTCGATCGCCGAGGGCTCGCACTCCAGGATCGCCGGCGTCGCCTCCATCGAGGCCACCAGTTCGTCGAACTGGAGCAGCACCAGGGCCGTCTGCTTGGGCACCGGCACGAGGCCGACCGTGACCCGCAAGATCGAACCGAGCGTCCCCTCGGAGGAGACGACCAGCTTGGCCGGGTTGAACGCCTCATCGGGCTTGGTGAACTCGTCGAGGGAGTAGCCGGTCGCCCGCCGCCAGTGGGGCGGGAAGTCCCGCTCGATGAGGTCGCGGTGCCGCTCCCGGTACGCCAGCAGGGAACCGCTCAGGCGCCCCAGCGCGTCGGTCTGCCCGGCCCGCCTCGCCATGTCGGCCGGCGTGGTCGCGGCCAGGTCGACCGTGCCGCCCTGGGCCAGTGCCAGGCGGACGGAGCGGACGTGGTCGGCCGTCATCCCGTAGAGGATCGAGTGGGCCCCGGCGCTGTTGTTGCCGACGACGCCGCCGATGGTGGCCCGGTTTCCCGAGGAGGGGTCCGGTCCGAACATCAGCCCAGACGCTTTCAGTTGCCGGTTGAGGAGGTCCAGATTGATGCCCGGCTCGACGGTCACCGCCCGGGCCTCGGCGTCGATGTCGAGGACCCGGTTCAGGTACTTCGAGAAGTCGATCACCAGCGCCGCGCCGACCGATTGCCCCGCCAGCGACGACCCACCCCCGCGCGGCAGGATCGGGACACCGTGGCTGCTGGCGAGGTCGATCGCCGCCAGGACATCCTCGGCCGTCTTCGGGATCACGACGCCGACCGGCTCAATCTGGTAGTTCGAGGCATCGGTGGCATAGAGCATCCGCGACACGGCGTCGAAGCGGACCTCGCCGCTGATCCGCGCCGCCAGTTCCGCCTCCAGCACCCGCGCCGCCTCGACCGCCCCCCGGCGTTCTCGTTCTCTGCCCACCGGACCGCCGTTCGTGGAACCGGCAGAGGAACGAGGCGACGTGTCAGTTGCCGGGACAGCCATGGGACGGGGCTCCTCGGGTACCTTGAGAGTGATGGGGAGGGCCGGGCGCACCCCCGAGCACGTTCCGACCCTGGCCCGGCCAGTGTATCACCGGCCCATGTGGCGGGCGTTCACTCCCGGCACGCCGACACGACACCACGGGGCCGATGACCCAATCCTGTTCATTCACCGGAGGAAGGGCCATCCGGCCAAACGGATGACGTCTTGGAGGCCGTCAGATCCCGGACAGCACCACGTTCGCATCAGAACTTTCTGTTGGGAGGACGCCGCTTCACCGAACTCGCGGACATCATCGCCGCCAGTGCCATCCACTGGCACCCGGCGAGCGCTTGGTCCGGGGCTATACTAGAGGCGTCTCGCCGCCAGTGCCCGGGTCGTGGGCACCGTTGCGGTCCGGGTTCGACTGGGGATGGCGTCAGCGTGGAGATCCTGCTCTTCTTCACCGTCGTGGTGCTGGTCGGTGGCCTGGTCGGGGGCGGCTTCCTGATCCGCGACTTCGGGCAGCAGGTCTTGACCCGGGACACCCGGGCCACCGTCGCGGCCGTCCAGGCCCGGACCGAGGCTGAGACCGACCGCATGCGCCAGGAACTGCGCGGCCTCGTCATCGAGTACCAGGCCCAACTCGGCCGCCTGCGGGCCCGCGACGTCGAACTCCTCGCCCTGGTCGAGGGCGAACGGGAGCGGACCGAGGGCGACGACGCCGTCCGGCAGGACGCCACGACCGCGCTGGCCGAGGTCGAGCGGCTCCGGGCCGAGGTCCAGCGCATCGGCCCGGGCAACGCGGCCGAGACCTCTCGCCAGGTCGCTCGCGAGACCGCGTTGGTCGAGATCGACCGCCAGGCGGCCCAGATCGAGACCTCGATCATCGCCCTGACTAACCCGATCCTCCTTCCCGGCGAGCCCTTCGCCGTGCCGGACGACTTCGCCCCGGACGCCCTGCGCTGGGACAATTGGAAGGACGTCGGCGAGAGCGCGTTCGCTCTCGGTGAACTGTTCACCCTCCGCCGCATCCACCTCTCCCCCGAGACCGCCGCCTCCGTGACCCGCTGCGTCTCGCTGCTGCGGACCACGCTGACCGGCGCGATCTACCCGAACCTCGACCCCCTCCCCTCCGTCGCCCAGCGCCAGATGTTGGTCGAGGGTCTCACGACCGTGGGTGACGCCCTCGCGTCGATGCGACAGGAATTGGCGGCCGAGTACCACGGCCGGGGGGCCGTCCCGTCCACCCTCCCGCCCGCTCCTCCTCCGTCGGACGACGGGGCCGAAACGCTGCCTCAGGCTGAACCCGAGTCCAGCCCTGCCGGCGCGGCGCGCGAGCGATCCGCGACCACGGCGAAGACCCCGGTCGCCGCCACGGGAACCGACGCGGAGGCGTCACGGGTTCCCGTCAAGGACGTCACCACCGCTCGCCCGGCCGCGCCGGCATCTGGCGCCACCGCCACCGCGCCCCCGGCCGCCGCGAATGGCCCCCGTCCGGACTCCAGGCACCAGGCCCGTTCCGGGCCCGCGGCCGCGACGAGCGGGACGACCTCCGAGACCGGAACTCCGGCGCCACCCGTCACCAGTCGCTAGCTGATCGAGCCCGCGTACGCCTGCGCCGTGGCCGCACCCTCCATAGGGTTCGTGATCAACCATGGCTGGACACACGGCCCGCGCCGGGTCACGGGATCGCCCGGAACGACCCGGCCCGTGTTAACCCCCGTTTGTGCGGTCCACGATGCGGCGGTAGAATCGGCCGATGGTAGCCCCTCCCCCGGCGACGGCCCCCCGCGACGAGACCGGCCGGCCGATCTCCTGGCGACGGACCCTCTATGCCCTCTGGATCGCCCAGACCCTGGCGATCATGGGGTTCAGCCTGCGGGCCCCGTTCCTCCCCTTCTTCCTCGATGACCTCGGCACCAATTCGGTCGAGAGTCAGGCCCTCTGGTCCGGGGTCATCAACGCCGGCGGGGCCGGGGTGATGGCCCTCAGCGCCCCGTTCTGGGGCGTCATCGCCGACCGCTACGGCCGCAAGCCGATGGTCCTCCGCTCGATGTTCGCCGCGATGGTGACCATCAGCTTGATGGGCCTCGCCACCAGCCCGTGGCACCTGCTCGGCCTCCGCTTCGTCGAAGGGGCCTTCACCGGCACCGTCACCGCCTCGACCGCCCTCGTCGCCAGCACCGCCCCCCGTGAGCGGACCGGGTTCGCCCTCGGCCTGATCCAGACGGCCGTCTTCTCCGGTGCCTCGCTCGGCCCCCTCATCGGGGGTGTCCTCGCCGCCCAGATCGGTTACCGGGCCACCTTCGGCGTCGCCGGGGCAATGCTCGCCGTCGCCGGCCTGATCGTCGTCTTCCTCGTCCAGGAGCGCTTCGTGCCCGTGCCCCGGGGGAACGGGGCCACCGGTCGCTTCCGGGGCACCTTCGACCTGCTCGCCGGCCGGATCATGTTGATGATGGTCCTGAGCATGCTGGTGATCCGCCTGGCGGGCTCGTCCATCCAGCCGATCCTGCCCCTCTTCGTCGGCCAGGTCTCGGGCGGCACGCCAGGGGAACAGGCCGCCCTGGCCGGGCTGATCCTGGGCGTCGCTGGCCTCACCAGCGCCATCTCCTCCGTCGTCCTCGGCCGCCTCGGGGACCGGGTCGGCCACCGCCCGATCCTGTTCTGGAGCGCTCTCTGCGGCGGCTTGCTCTACCTGCCGATGGTCATCGTCGATGCACCCTGGCAACTGGCCGTGCTCCAGGGACTGTTCGGCGTCGCCGCCGGGGGTCTGATCCCCTCAGCCAATGCCCTCGTCGTCGCCAGCACCGCCCCGGAGCGGCGCGGGGTGGTCTTCGGCCTGATGGCGGGCTCCGCCTCGCTGGGAGGGTTCATAGGCCCCCTGGCCGGCAGCGGCATCGCGGCCGGGTTCGGCTTCGGCGTCGCCTTCCTGGCCACCGGCCTGTCGCTGCTGCTGCTCGCCCTCGCCCTTTACCTCGTGGTCATCGCCAGCCCCAGCACGGCGACCCGGCAACCAGTCAGGACCTGATTCGGCAAACGCCCCACGCCTCACGTACCGGAGTTCTCCCATGTCCCGCCCGACCAACGACGACCTGGCGCTCGAACCCGTGATCCCAGCGGGGGGCAAGCGGCTGGCCCTCGACTTCCCCGGCCTGGAGATCGGCGTCGCCGAGTACGCCGAGGGACCGACCGGCTGCACCGTCATTCACGTCCCGGATGGGGCCACCCTGGCCGTCGATGTCCGGGGCGGCTCCCCCGCCTGGGTCGGGGACTACGGCTGGACCCACGCCGTCTGCCTCGCGGGCGGCTCGATCCACGGCCTCGAAGCGGTCGCAGGCGTGACGGCCGAACTGTTCGCCCGCCGGGACCACGCCACCGGTTGGGACCAGCTCGGTCTCGCCTCGGGCGCGATCATCTATGACTACCGGCCCCGCGACAACGCCATCTACCCCGACAAGGCCCTCGGCCGGGCCGCCCTGCGGGCCGCCGCGCCGGAGTCGTTCCCCCTCGGTCCCCGGGGCGCGGGGATCTCCGCCACCGTCGGCAAGGGCAGCCCGATCGCCAGCCACGAGCCGTCCGGCCAAGGCGCCGCGACCCTGACCGAAGGGCCACTCAGGATCGCGTTTTTCACCGTCGTCAACGCGGTCGGGGCCGTGGTCGACCGATCCGGCCGCGTCGTCCGGGGCTATCTCGACCCCGCCACCGGCGACCGCCTCAGCGCCGCCGCCGCGCTACGGGCGGAGGGCACCGCCCCTCCGCCCCCGGGCAACACCACGATCTCGGTCCTCGCCGTCAACCAGGCGATGGAACGATTCGACCTCGTTCAGCTCGGCCGCCAGGTCCACACCTCGATGGCTCGGGCCATCCACCCGTTCCACGCCCCGACCGACGGCGATGTCCTCTTCACCCTCACCACGGGCGACCTCGCCGCCGATGCCCCCGGGGCCTTGCTGACGATGGTCCTCGGCGTCCTCGCCGCCGACCTGGCCTGGGACGCCGTCCTCAGCGCCGTGGCGTACTGACGGCCGAAACCACTCATGCGCACGAGGCGAATCAGGCCGTCCCCTGCCCGTAGGTCGCCACGAACCGCGCTCGCAGGCCCGGGATGAGGTTTGCCGGCACGAGCCGCGGTTCCCGGCCGCCGTTGGCCGCGAGGGCGTGGACGTAGACCTTGGCCGCCTCCTCGACGATCCCGGCCACCATCAGGGCCTCGTCGAAGTCTTTGCCGAAGGCGATGAGGCCGTGGTTGCGCAGCAGCACCGCCATCCCCTCGTCATCCAGCGCCTCCAGCACGCTGGCCCCGAAGTCCGGCGTGCCGGAGATGCCGTAGCGGGTGACGGGGACGCGGGGCCCGATCACCTGGGTGACCTCGGTCAGGATCGGCGGCAATTCGTCCCGGATCGTGCTGACCACGGTCGAGTAGTGGGAGTGGGTATGGACGATGGCCCCGACGCGGTCGTGCGCTTTCATGATCATCGTGTGCAGGGGCATCTCGCTGCTCGGCTTGCGGTGTCCGTCCCGAATTATCCCATCGACGTCGACCACCACCACGTCGGCGGCCGTCACCGATGGGTACGGCATCCCGCTCGGCGAGATCGCGACCAGGCCGGTCTCCCGGTCCCGGAGACTCATGTTGCCGGCCGTGCCGTGGACGACCCCCACCGCGAGGGCCCGCAGCCCGACGTCGACCACCTGCTGCCGCAACGCCCCGAGCAACATCTCCGGCTCCTCTCCCCGCGCCGTACCCGCCATCCGTCCCCATCCGTCGTCCGACCCCGCCGGCTGAACGCGTCAACCCGCGGCCAGGCCCGCGCTCGCGAGCGACCGTGGCGTGAACCGGGTGATGTGGTCCCGGTAGGCGCGGACCTCGTCCCTAGCCCGCTCCTCGTCCCAACCGCAATACCGAACGGCGACCTCCGCCGCCGCGACATCGATCCCGACCCCGGTCTCCGGCCCGAGCCCGGTCATGGTCCGGCGCAGCAGCACGTCGGCCAGGGTCCGCGCCATCTCCTCCCGCAGCGCGAACACCACCTCGGCCCGGATGGCATCGGTGGTCGGGACCAGCGGTTGGAGCAGATAGACGTCGGAGTCGGCGATGTCCATGACGCCCCGGGCCCGGACCCCGTAGATCTCGAACAAACGGGTCGCCGCGGCCGGAGTCGCGTTGGTGCGACCGATCCGGGCCACGAAGCCTTGCCGCGACTGCTCGAAGTCGTGCCCGTCGTCCAGCTTGGCACCGGGCAACGGCTCGATCGCGGTGGTGCAGGGGACGACCGCTCTTCCCAAACGCGCCACGACGGCATCAACCGCGTGTTCGGCCAAGTTGCGGTAGGTCGTCAACTTCCCGCCGATCACTGACAACAGACCATCGAAGTCCGGGGCATGGTCCCGGACCACGTGCCGCCTGGTGATTGCCCCCTCGGACCCGTCGGCCATGTACGGCAGCGGTCGGACCCCGGCGTAGGTGTAGAGGACCGAATCGCGGGTCAGATCGGCCCCGGCGATGACCCGGTTGGTCTCCTCGATCAGGTAGGCGATCTCGTCCTCGCCGGCCACGATGCGGTCCAGGTCGCCGGTGAAGCGGACGTCGGTCGTGCCGATCAAGTAGAGCCCGTTCCAGGGGATGACGAAATAGGGCCGTCCGTCCCGCTTGGCCTCGACGTAGAGGGCGTCGCGCGGGGCGCCCGGGAAGGGTCCGACCACGATGTGGCTCCCCTTCGTACCCCCGACCATCGGCGCCCGGTCCGCCCCGCCGTGGCCGGGGAGGAGCCGGTCCACCCACGGCCCGGCAACATTGATCGTCACCTCCCCCCGGGCCTCGTGAGTCCCGCCGCCCTGAAGGTCGGTGAAGGTCACCCCGCGCACCGTCCGGCCATCTTCGCCGAGCAGGAGCCGGTCGACCCGGCAGTAGGTCCTCACCTCCGCGCCATGATCGCGGGCGTCGAGGGCATTCTCGACCGCCAGCCGCTCCGCGAACGGGACTTGGGCGTCGTAGTAGACCGCGGCCCCGCGCAATCCCTCCCGCCGCAAGCCGGGGGCTCGCTTCAGGGCTTCACCGACCGAGTACATCGCGTGGCGGGGGAGCGACTTGTCGAACGACAGGACATCGTAGGCGATCATCCCGGCCCGGATCAGCAACGGGCCGCGCCGGTCTCCCTCGTAGATCGGGATCATCAGCGGCAGCGGGTGCACCAGGTGCGGCGCGATCTTGAGCAGTCGCTCCCGCTCCCGGAGCGATTCCCGGACCAGGCCGACCTCCCGGTATTCTAGGTAGCGGAGACCGCCGTGGATCAGGCGACTCGACCAGCTCGTCGTCCCGCTTGCCAGGTCACCCTGGTCCAACAGCAGCGTGCTCAGCCCGCGCAGCGCCGCGTCCCGGGCGATCCCGGCCCCGTTGATCCCGGCCCCGATCACGATCAGGTCGTAGGCATCGGCGACCCGCCCGCCGAATCGCCGGTCCGTCGGCTCGTATTGGCCCGTGTCGATTACCGGTCCGTCTCCGTCCATCGTGTCCGCCCTCGCGCGCTGGTCACCCGCTGCGTCGGTCTCTCACGCACAGCCTACCGCGTTCGACCGGGGACGGACAGTTGTCAGTGGACGAGACGCCGTTCGGAAAGTGGTTCGGACAGCGTGCCCTCTCAGGGGACGATCGCGTATTTGATCCCTTCCTGGCGCCCCATCGCCTCGAGGGCCTCGATCACCCCGTCGAGCGGCCGTTCCCCGCTGAGGAACGGTGCGGCCGGGACGGACCCGTCACAGAGCAGCCGGAATGCCGTCTCGACGTAGGCCGGAGTATGGTGGTAGACCCCCTTGATCGTCAGCTCCCCGTAGTGCAGCCAGCCGGTGTCGATGGAACAGCTCGTGTCGGATCGCGCTCCCCCGAACAGGTTCACCGTGCCGCCCTTGCGGACCATCTGGACGGTCATCTCCCAGACCTCCGGCAAACCCACGGCCTCGATCGCGACATCCGCGCCACGACCCTCCGGCGTCAGGAACTTCACGGCCGCCACCTGATCGAGCCCCGGTGTGACGAGCACCGTCTCGACGGCACCCAGTTCCCGCGCCACCGCCAGTCTGCCCGCGCCGAGGTCGCAACAGATGACCCTCGCGCCCCGCATCGTCGCCAGGCGGACGAACATCAGCCCGATCGGCCCGGCCCCGTTGACGACCACGGTGTCACCGACCCGGATCTCGCTGGCGTCGATGCCGTGGACCGCGCAGGCCAGCGGTTCGGTCAGCGCCGCGGTGGTCGCCGGGACGTCGTCCGGGATCGCGTAGAGGTTGGCATCGACGATCCGGGCAGGCACGGTGATGTACTCGGCGTAGGCGCCGTTGAGGTACTCCAGGTTCTCGCACAGCGATTCCCGCCCGATCCGGCAGAAGTGACACCGGTGGCACGGGGCGCTGTTCGCCGCTACCACTCGCGTCCCGACCGGCCACAGCCCGGCATCCACCCCCGTCCCGACCGCGACGATCTCGCCGGCGAATTCATGGCCGAACGGCGTCGGCGTGAATTGGATGATCGTCGGGTGCCCCCGGCGGTAGGTCTTGAGGTCGGTGCCACAGGTCAGGGCACGCTCGATCTTGACGGTGACCTCTCCCGGTCCCGGGTGCGGGTCAGGGTACGATTCGAGCCGGACATCGCCCGGTGCGTAGAACAGGGCAGCTCGCACGGTCTCTCTCCCGGTACGCCATCGGCCCAGCGCTCGCCCGACCGGCCATTCGTGCGACGCATGCACGGGTGTGCAATGCTTCGCCCCAACAGTACCAGGGCCGGGTGCCCTGTCAAGGGCGTCACCCCGGTTTCCAACGGAGGAGGGCGGGCATTGGCCGCGCCTATCCAGGACGCGCGCAGCCCGCCCCTCGATGTCTACCTCGCCAGCCTCAGCTCCGGGAGCGTTCGCCATGTCCACCGCATCCGCGCCCCATCGAGACCTGGTGCTCGGCATCGACTGCAGCACCACCGCCAGCAAGGCAGTCGCCTGGGATCGGGTAGGCAGGGCCGTCGCCGAGGGACGCGCCCCATTAAGCACCAGATCGCCGGAGCCCGGCTGGGGAGAACAAGACGCCCGGACGTGGTGGGAGGCCACGGTCACTGCCGTCCGCGAGCTCGGCGGGCGCGTGTCGCTCGACCGCATCGCCGCACTCTGCGTCACCCATCAACGCGAGACGTTCGTCCCCCTGGACGCTGCCGGGGAACCGCTCCGGGCTGCCATCCTCTGGCTCGACGAACGCTCCCGGGAGCAGCTGGCGACCCTCGACCGCCTGGTCGGCCACGACCGGCTGCACCGCCTGACCGGCAGACCACCCTCCCTGACCCAATCGCTCCCCAAACTACTCTGGCTGGTCGAACGCGAACCGGAGATCGCCGCCAGCGCCGCCGCGATCGTCGATACCGGCGCCTACCTCGTCTGGCATCTGACCGGAGAGCGGCGCACCGGCACCGCTTCGGCTGACCCGATGGGAATCATCGACATGGTCGCGGGTACGTGGGCTACCGACGTCATCGCCGCGATCGGACTCGACCCGGTCCAGTTCTGGCCCCTCACCCCACCCGGCGAAGAGATCGGCCAGGTCTCCCTCGAGGCCGCCCGCCAGACCGGCCTCCGGCCCGGCACCCCGGTCATCGCCGGAGCCGGCGACGGTCAGGCCGCCAGCCTCGGCGCTGGGATCGTTTCCCCGCACCGCGCCTATGTCAACCTCGGTACCGCCATCGCCGGCGGCACATCGTCTCCGACATACGTTACCGACGACACCTGCCGCACCTGCCTGGGAGCCCTGCCGGGCAGCTTCGTGCTCGAGTCGGTCCTCCGGGGCGGCACCGCGACGGTCGCCTGGTTCATGGATCACGTCGCCGACCCGTCCCGCGGCCCGGCCGCCTTCGACGCCTACGAGCGAGAGGCCGCCGCCCTCCCCCCCGGCGCGGGCGGGCTAGTGCTGGTCCCCTATTGGAATACCGTCATGAATCCCTACTGGGACCCGACCGCCAGCGGCATCGTCGTCGGCTGGAACGGCAGCCACCGCCGCTACCACCTCTACCGCGCGCTGTTGGAGGGCATCGCCCTCGAACACCGCCTAGCAATAGAGGGGATCGCGGCGACGACCGGTACCCCGATCACGGACCATGTCGTCCTCGGCGGGGGGTCCCGGAGCGACCTCTGGTGCCAGATCCTGGCCGATGTCCTCGCCGCCCCGGTCCACCGCGCCCGTTCCGCCGACGCCACCAACTTGGGCGCCGCGATCCTCGCCGCCCGGGGAGCAGGTTGGTTCCCCACGGTCGAGGACGCCGCCGCCGCCATGACCGGCACCGCCGGTACGTTCCGTCCGGAGCCCCGCGCGGCGGCAGCCTACGGTCGCCTCTACGGCGAGGTCTACCGCCATCTCTACCCGGCTCTGCGGCCGCACCTGAACCGTCTCAACGCGCTGACGGCGGAGATCGCCGCCGGAGCCTGACCCCCCAGGCCGGCGTGAAGTCGCCCCTCCGATGCAGGTCTAGACACGCCCCATTCCCTGGCTCGTGCCCTACTCCCCTGGTACGATTCCCCCCCGCTCCCGACCAAAGGCCGACCGACCATTGAGAGAGGAGGACCACGATGCGTTTGGCCGAGGCCCTCGCCGCTCGCAAGGACGCCCAGAAGCAGATCGTCCAGCTCAAGCAGCGACTGACGCAGAACGCGATGACCCAGGAGGGAGACCAGACGCCGGAGGACCCGGCCGACCTGCTACGGGAGTACGAGCGGACCATGGACGAGTAGACCGCGCTGGTCCAGCGGATCAACCGGACCAACGCCGCCACCATGCTCGCCGACGGCATGACCATGTCCGACGCCCTGGCCGTGCGCGATGCCCTGATGGCGCGCCAGGTAGCCTACCGCGACCTCGCCAACGCCGGCACCCTCACGGCGTCGCGCTACTCGAAGTCAGAGATCAAGTACGTCAGCGCGATCGACATCGCCGCCACCCAGCGCCAGGCGGACGACTTCGCCCGCCAGCACCGGGAACTCGACGCCCGGACCCAGGAGGTGAACTGGACGACCGACCTCGGGGAGTGGGCCCCAGCGTTCGGGAGCAGGTAGCCGGTCCAGACAGGGGTGAGTGGGAAATTAGACCATCCGCGAGGATGTCTTTCGGTAACGCTCGGGGCAGCGTCGCGGTTCGATCCCGCCAGAATGCCTGATGCCCAAAACTGTCACAGTCGCACGGATCATCGTCACGACCTTCACGACCGATCCGCTGACATGCCTGGACCGACGAGGGTGGGCACGGGGCAACCCGGACGCGACGCCATCGGAGAGGAGCCGGCAGGGGGGCTATTCGCCCGCCGCTCCCGGCTCCTCTTCGTCCCAGACCAACCTCAGCATCGCCCGGGCCGCGACCTCGTCGGTGATCAGAACATTGAGCAGGCCGGAGCGGACCGCGCCCAGGTTCGCCAGCGCCTTCTGAGTCCCCCAGCTCACCCCGACCCGCAGGGCGATGCCCCGCATCACGTCGCCGTCGACGGCCATGATCCGGCCGCTGATCTCCAGGTCGCGCGGCTTGCCGTCCCGCCCGTAGTAGGTGCCGCAGAGGTCGCCGGCCGCGCCGTGGCCGCGCAGGACCTCCAGGTCGGCGTCATCCATGTACCCCGCCCGGTAGAGACCCGACCGTTCGCTGATCGCCCCGACCGAGACGATCATCACCGTCGCCCGCCGCGCCATCGCCATCGTGGCCCGGATATGGTGGTCGCGCATCAGCCCCTCCCGGACCGCGGGGTCGGTGACGACCATCGGCGCATGCAGGTAGTGGACGGTGGCCTCGAGCGCCCGGCCGAGCCGGTTGGCCACCTGCGCCCCGTCGATGTCCGGGGTTGAGCCGCCCATGCTGCCCATCATCTGGGCCACGTCGCCGCCGGGCTTCGGGTTCAGGTAGCCGCTCGTGACCACCTGGTAAACGGTATTCCCCCATCCGACCCCGACCACGTCCCCCGCCGTGATGCGTGCGTCGAGAAAGCGGGCCGCCAGGGCGCCGATCTGGCGGGCCGTCACCTCGTCGGTCGTGCGGACACCATCCGGTGCCCGGGCCAGCACCAGGCACTCGCGCAGGCCAAACCGGGCCGACAGTTCGGCCGCCAGGTCCGATTCGGTCCGCATCGGGTGATGGACCCGGATTTCGACCAGGCCCCGCTCTCGGGCCTCCTTGAGCATCCGCGAGACGTTCGAACGGGAGACCTTGATCTCGCGGGCGATCTGCTCCTGGGTGAGGTCCCCCACGTAGTAGCGCTCGGCCACGTCGGCGAGCAGCAGGTCGGCCTCGATCGCCCGGTCCGGATCGCGCGCGTTCAACGGCCCACCCTCTCTCCGCGGAGCCCCGACGGACCCGGGAACCAATCACGTTCTTGCTCCCGATGAACCGGTCCGATGGCGCTATAATGCCACGTCTTGCACATTCGTGCAGATCACCAAGCAGATGTGTTGACAGCCGCCGGGGCAGGTGGTAGCGTCCGTGAATCACGCGAGGCTCCGGATTCCGGGTCGACCACGGTGCCCCGGGGCGGCCAGCGACGGGACACGCCGACCGGGAGAAGGACGATGGCCAAGGCGGACACGATGGTCTCGGGACGGGGGGTGTGGCGGGCGGTGTTGCCCGCCGTCCGGCGCGTGCTGTCCGCCGACCGACCGCTGGTCTGGCTCCTGCCCGTCATTCTGCTGTTGCTCTCCATCGGCATCTACCCCCTGCTCTACCACCTCTATAACTCGTTCCGCGAGTTTGACCCCGTCTCCCGCCAGTACGAGAACGTCGGCTGGGAGAACTGGACCAAGCTCTACACCGATGGCCGTGTCCGCGGCGCCGTCGCCAACACCGCCGTCTATGTCGCGATCGCCCTGGTGATCGAGTTCGCTCTGGGCCTGGCGATCGCGATGCTGCTCAGTACCGGACCGTGGGGTGCGGGCCTGTGGCAGTCGATGTTGATC
>JACCVE010000538.1 GCA_013698285.1 Chloroflexia bacterium
TCGGCGTGGCTGATGGCGATCCGGGCCAGCAGGGGGAGGGTGCGGTCGTTGTCGACCTCCTCCCCGGTCAGGATGCCGCAGTGGCCGTGGTCGGTGTACTCGCAGGCGCAGACGTCGGTGATCACCAACATCCCGGGCGCCTGGCGCTTGATCGCGGCCACGGCCCGCTGGATGATCCCGGCCGAGTCATGGGCCGCGCTGCCGATCGCGTCTTTGCGGGCCGGCAAACCGAACAGCAGCACGGCCCCGATCCCCAGCGACGCCACCTCCTCGATCTCCGCCGCGAGGTGGTCCAGCGAGATCTGGAACTGCCCCGGCATCGAGGTGATCTCGCGCCGCGCTCCCGTCTCCTCGGTGATGAAGAGGGGATAGACGAAATCCTCCGGCCGCAACGCCGTCTCTCGCACGAACCGGCGCAGGGCCGGGGAGCGGCGGAGGCGACGCGTCCGGTCGAAGTGGGGCAAGGTCCCGGCGGACACCGTGGTCTCGATCATGGTCGACCTCGTTTCGCGTCACCCTCCGCGACCGGCCGGGCCGACAGGTGGGCCGCGATCGCATCGACCAGGGCCCTGGCCGTCGCGGCCCTGGCGACGATCGGGTCTGGCCAGCCCGCGTCGCGGGCCGCTTCTGCCGTGACGTCGCCGAGGCAGGCCGCGATGACCGTCGCCGGGTCCAACCCGAGCGGGTCGAGCAGGGTGCGGAACTGGCGCACCGCCGAGGGCGAGGTGAAGGTGACCACGTCCACCTCGCCGTTCGCCAGCAGTTCGGCAACCTCGTCCGGGAGTGCCGACACCGGCTCGGTCCGGTAGACCGTGACCGTCTCGACCGTGTTCCCCGCATCGCGCAGGCCACGGGCCAGGTCGTCACGGGCGATGTTGCCCTGCGGCAGCAGGACGCGGCAGTCCCGCGCCCCGGCCGCGACCATCTCCTCCGCCAGCGACCTGGCCGTCCCCCCCGTCGCGACCAGGACATCGTCGTGCCCGGCGTCGCGGAGAGCCGTGGCGGTGGACGCTCCGACGGCCGCCAGGCGAACCGAGCGCGGGGCGACCGCCTGATCGGCCCCGGCGAGCCCGGCCAGGAATCCCGTCACCCCGTTCTGGCTCGTGAACGCGACCCAGTCGAAGGCGCCGGAGCCGAGCGGACCAATGACGGCCGTGACATCGAACGGCTCGGCGGCGATCGCGATCACCGGCGCCCGTACGACGACCGCCCCGGCCAGGGCCAGCGTCTCCGCCAACGCGTCGGCCTGGTTGGCCGG
The DNA here is from genome assembly GCA_013698285.1 of Chloroflexia bacterium. GTDB lineage: Bacteria > Chloroflexota > Chloroflexia > Thermomicrobiales > UBA6265 > JACCVE01. The sequence goes on from JACCVE010000538.1 coordinate 1,259, forward strand.
TCGGGTGACCAGCACCGTCCGTCCGGTCAGCGGTCCCGGGGCCGCCGCCCTCCGTGTCATCCCGGTTCGGCCCGGGACCACCTCGGCCAGCACGCCGGCGGCGAGCGCGTGGGCTGCCCGCTCGGCCTCGTCGGGGTGGAACCGCTCGTCCCTCCAGGCCACCCTCGTCCCGTCCTCACTCGCGAGCATGCACCGCAGGCGGATCATGCCGTCCTCCATCGAGGCGTGCGCGCCGACGGGGGTCGTGCAGCCCGCCCCGAGGGCGCGGAGGATCGCCCGTTCGACCCGGACAAGCGCGCCCTGTATGGGGTCATCGAGCGTCAGGACGGCCTCCCCGGTCGGTTCGCCGCGTCGCACCTGGAGCGCGAGCGCACCCTGCCCCGGGGCGGGGACGAAGCGATCGAGGGATAGATACTCGGTGATCCTGCCCTGCCAGCCCATCCGGGTCACCCCGGCGACGGCGATCACGATGCCGTCCAAGTCGTCGGCCAGCGCCCGGCCGAGGCGGGTGTCGATATTTCCCCGCAGCTCGACGACGCGTGCGTCCGGCCGGGCCGCGAGGACCTGCGTCGCCCGCCGCCGCGACGAGGTCCCGATCCGCGGCCCTGGCGGCAGGTCATCGAGGCAGAGCCCGTGGCGGCTCACCAGGGCGTCTCGCGGGTCCTCCCGGGATAGGAAGGCGAGGGCCACCCCGGGGGCCTCGAAGGAAGGGAGGTCCTTGGCGGAATGGACGGCAACGTCGATCTCACCGGCGACGAGCGCCGCCTCCAACGCCGAGGTGAAGACCCCCTGCCCGCCGATCATGCTGAGGGGAGACAGTTTGTCGGTGTCGCCCTCGGTCCTGATCACCGCCATCGCGGCCCGGGCGCCCGGCATCCGCGCTTCGATCAGGCCCATCACCTGCGTCGCCTGGGCCACTGCCAGGCCGCTGCCACGGGTAC
>JACCVE010000573.1 GCA_013698285.1 Chloroflexia bacterium
CGGCGACGCGGCGCCCTGCCAAGCCGATCGGGTGGCGGGCGGCCACGGCGACGGCGGCGTGGGCGATCGAGGTCCGGTTGCGGGCGATGCCCGTCTCGGAGCGGGCCCGCTTGCCGATCCGCAGCGCCTCGGTCACCAGGCGGGAGAGGTGGGGCCCGGCGGTCCCGGCGGCCCGGGCGTGGTCCAACGCGTCGCGCAGTTGGCCGAGGATCTGCGGCTCGCCGAGGACCAGCGACTCCAAGCCGCTGGCGACCCGGAACAGGTGCCGGACGGCGTCTGGGCCAGACAGGTCCTGGACGGTGGGGTCGAGATCGCCCCGGGAGAGACCGAACCAGTCGGCGAAGAAGGCGTCGAGCAGGGCCGGGCCATCGGCCGCCGCGCCCGTCCAGACGTAGACTTCGGTCCGGTTGCAGGTCGAGACGATCACCACTTCGGACGCCGCCGTGCCGAGCCGGGCCAGCGCGGCCGGGAGGCGGTCGGGCCCGATGGCCATGCGCTCGCGGACCGCGAGCGGGGCGCGGTCGTGGCTCGTCCCTCGCATGGCCAGGTGGTGGTCGAACACGCGCTGCCTGTCGCCTATCGTCTCGCGATCGCCCGGGGTCCCCGCGCGGGACGGGTGCCGTGCCGTCGAGCCATCCTACCAAGGAAAGAGTACCCGTTCCGGCCGGAGAATGTTCACCTTTACCTAGATTCGCGACCGGCGACCCGGCATCGCTACCCGGACGATCGCGCCTCGTCGCGACGGGCGGGACATGGCCGCCACGGGCCCGCGCGTGGGGTCTTGACTCTTCCCCCGGGGGAGGGTCTAGGATGGGCGAGCCATGGCAGGACAGACACCGGCACTGATGACGATCGGCCAGTTCGCCACCCTCACCCGGCTCTCGGTCAAGGCCCTCCACCTCTACGCGGGGACGGGGCTCCTGACCCCGGCCTGGGTGGACCACGACACGGGCTACAGGTACTACCGGCCGGAACAGGCGGCGCGGGCGCGCCAGATCCGCCTCCTCCGGCTGGCGGGGATGCCCCTGCCCGGGATCGCGGCGTTCCTGGCCGACCCACGGGTCTCCCGCTTCGACGCCTTCTCGGGGGAGGAGGCGCGGCGCGAGGCCGAGCAGGCACGGAGGCGGCGGTATGTCCGCCGCGTGATCGTCAGCATCTACGCGGAAGGAGAAGAACCAATGGATACCACGATGACCGTCGAGACCAAGACGGTGCCCGCCCAGCCGTATCTCAGCGAGCGCAAGACCGTCACGATCGGGGAACTGGAACCGTTCATCGTCGGTACGATCGGGAAACTCGTCGATCGGGCGGGCGACCGCGCCGCCGGGGCGCCGTTCACCCTGTTCTGGGAGCCGGTCAACGACGAGGCCGCCGGGTCGGTCGAGGTCTGCCTACCCGTCTCCGGCGACGGTGAGCGAGACGGCGAGCTGCCGGCCGGCCCGGTGGCCTGGGTGATGACGCTCGGGGAACAGACCGAGTTCCCGGCGATCCTCGGCGCCTACGAGGCCATCGAGCGCTGGATGAAGGACCAGGGCCGCGAGATGGCCGGCCCGCCCCGCGAGATCTACCACTCCGGCCCCGACGACCCCGAGCCGCGCATGGAGATCGCCTGGCCACTGCGGGGATGATGGGTGTGGACGATGTACGACGGTGGCCGGGCGGAGATCGTGCTCGGCCACCCATCGTTTCCGTCGAATCGCGTGACCAATGCACGCCCCTCGGAGGTTTGGGCGCGTACGCGGTCGAGAGCCCCACGGAGGGAATCCGCGCCCCCCTGTGACTGGGAGCAGCAGCCACGAATACCCGCGAGCCTAATCCTCGGCGGCGGTACTCGTCGATGCTGCCCATGCCCGGATGCCTGCGCTGGGGTCTCGTGAAGGCATCTCGACCGCGGCTCAGGGCATCAGGTGGTCGAACGTGTCGGGGGGGAGAAACCGGGTCTGATAGCGGTCGAGGACCTCGGGCATCCTCGCCATGAACGCCTCCATCTCCTCGGGCGACGCCGGCGACGCTCCATGGCAGGCGGCGGCGGACCATGGGATCGCCTTCATCAGGCTGGTCATAACGACGGTGCCGCCCGGGAAGATCGCGCGTACCGGGGCGGCATGCCCCTGGTGGGCACAGAGGGAGCGGCGCCCCATTACTCGCTGACGCCGGTACCGACGGCCGTCCGGTTCGCCAGGGCCAGCACCGCCGGTGCCCCGACGGCCGGGTCGGAGGCGATCCGCCCCTCCGCGTCAATGAGGATCGCCGAGGGCGTGCCGGAGACCCCGAAGGATCCTCCGGTCGCGAAGCCTTGGTCGAGCACCACCGTCGAGGTCAGGCCCATCGCCCGATTCGCCTCCGCCG
>JACCVE010000575.1 GCA_013698285.1 Chloroflexia bacterium
ACGGCGTCCTCGGCCGTCTCGGTCCCCCGGGGCATCAGCAGGGAGACGCTGCCCAGCAGGCCGTCCCGGCCGATGACGGGGGCGACGGTCCGGGACCAGGAGCGGCCGAGGCGGATCACCGTCGCGGGCGGGTCGGCGGAGCTGCTAGCCCCGGTCGAGCGCAGCCAGGCCCCCAGGCGAGGGTGCCCCTCCGCCAGCAGGCGCCGGATCGTCTCGATCCCGGCGTCCGGGGCGACGGCCGGGGGGGGCGGGGGCTGGTAGGCCAGGAGGCGGCCGTCGTACCCCTCCAGCGCGACGGCCCGCCCGGACAGCTCGGCCAGGCCGCTGACCATCCGCGACAGGGGCTCCCCGGCGATCGCCAGTTCCATCAGGCGGTGCCCGGCGTCCTGGCCCCGGCGCTGGATCGCCCGCCGCCGTTCGGTGATCGCCCGGGCGGCCTCCCGCTCGACCTGGCCCAGGTCCACGTCGGGGGGGATCTGGAGCAGGGGTAGGCTGGTCTCGTCGGCAGCCCGGCGGGCACCGCCGTCGATCTCGCCGGCCGAACCGATCGCGGCGACGGCGAAGCCGGCCAGTTGGTGGATCGCCCCCTCCAGCGTCAGGCGCTCGTCGAGCAGGTCGAGGACGCCGGCCGGCAAGAGGACCAGCTCGCCCCCACTCAGGTGGCCGAAGGCGGGCGGGGTCGGGCGCAGCCGGGTGGCCCAGGTGACCTCGCGACCCAGCCCGGCGTTCCCGGCCACGACCCGCGTCCCGGCGGGCAGGGCCAGCCCGATGATGTCCTGGACGGAGATCAGGGGCATGGCGGTCGTTCCCGGCACCGAGGGTGACGCGCGTCGCCCCAGGCCCGGTCCATCTCGCTGGCCGGGGTCGCTCCCGCGCCGGTGGCTCGTCTGGAGATGATTTTCATCCCGGTCTCCCTCATCACCTCGTCACCGGATCACCGGGACGCCACGCGGCGATGACCGTGCCCGTCGTGACCGGGATGCGCAACGATCGGCGAGGGGGACAGCCCGTCCAGCCCGGGAGGCGGGCCGCGTGGTCGAGGTCACAGGTCGGCATAGCGGGCAAGCTCCCACGGGGTGATCTGGCGCCGGTAGTCGGACCATTCCGCCCATTTCCGGGTGTAGAAGAGATCGAAGATGTAGTCGCCCAGGGCGTGGCGGATCACGTCGTCCCCGGCCAGGGCGGCGAGGGCGTCGCCCAGGTTCTCCGGCAACCTCGGCGTGCCGATCCGGTCCAGCCCGGCATCATCGAAGGCGACGAGGCTCTCGTCGAGCGCCTCGGGGGGCGATTCGGTCCGGTGGATGCCGTCGAGGGCGGCGGCGATCGCCACCGTCAGGGCCAGGTAGGGATTGGCCGTGGCGTCCGGACTCCGCAATTCCAGCATCCCCGGCTGGTCCTCGCCCATCTCCGGGGCCCGGATCAGGGCCGATTCGCCAACGCGCGCCCAGCGGGCGTGGCGCGGTGCCCGGTGCCCGGCGTTGAGGCGCTTGTAGGAGTTCACCGTCGGGCAGAGGATCGCGGCCATGCCGGCGGCGTGGCCGAGCTGGCCGGCGAGGAAGTGGCCCCCGGTGACGCTGAGCCCGTCCCTGCCGCCGGTCCGCTCCCGGAGCAGGTCGCCCCCGCTGGGGTAGCCGAAGAGGCGCTGCTGGAAGTGCATGCCCGAACCGGGCGCGTCCGGCAGGGGTTTGGGCATGAAGGTCGCCCGCAGGCCCCGCCGGGCCGCGACCGACCGGATCACCTGGCGGACCGTCATGATCTGGTCGGCCATCGCCACCCCGCCGGTCGGCAGCAGGTCCAGTTCTTCCTGGCCGGGACCGGTCTCGTGGTGGGCGCCGCCGACGCCCACTGCCAAGGATTGTAAGGTGGTCACGATCTCGTCCCGGGTCCCGGTCACCACCTCGGCCCCGACGTCGAAGTAGCCGGCCGCGTCCTGGTGGAGCAGCGGCACGCCGCCGGATTCCGGCCCCGGTCGCCGGAACAGGTAGTACTCGATCTCCAGGCCGACCCGGATGTCGAACCCGGCGGCGGCGGCGTCCTCCAGGACCCGTTCGAGGGTCGAGCGGGGATCGCCGGGGAAGGGACGGCCGTCGTGGCGACGGACCGAGCAGTAGAGGCGGGCCCGGTTTGGTCCCGCCGGGGTCGGGAAGACCGACAGGGTCGCGGGGTCGGGCGTCAGGTAGAGGTCCAGTTCGGCGTGGCGGTCGCCCCCCGTCAGGGCGGAGCCGTCGAACCGGTACCCGTGGGCCAGGGCAAATCCCAGCATCGCGGTCGGGATCGTCAGGCCTTTGGTGCCCCCGGCCATGTCGCTGAACTGGAGGTCGACCACCTGGACGCCGGCCCGCTCGACGGTCGTCACCGCCTCGCTCGGTCCCAGGTCCTGACGGGTGTCGCCGAGGTCGAAGAGCGTCTTTCCCATGATCGTCTCGCCCACTCCCCACCACTCGCCACCCGCGTGGACTCACCAAACGGGCTTGGGCGCATGATCTAACCGCTTCGCTCGCCTATCGTACTCACCCGTCCGAACGTGTGCAAATCTCGCTGTCGGCGAGGAGTGCGGCCGATGGCCACCCTGCACGGGTTCCGGCCGGACGATCCACCTCGTCGGAGATTTCCGGGCGTCGATCGGGGCCGCGGAATGGCGTGGAGGATCCATCGGCGGCACGGACGTGGGTCGAAGCGGCCACGGCGATGAGAAGCGTGACGTGATCGGTCGCCCCGGGCGAGGCGTGCGGGTCGCACGAAGGACGACCGGACTCCTGTGCGGGGCGCCCAAAGCATGCCGGTGGGATTGGGGGCATAGGTACGTGGCCCGGCCATGACTCCCGGGCATAGACTGCGGGCACGGGACTCGTGACCTGTTTGGCCGTTGCCGTGGCGCAGGGTCTCGGGTGGTAGACGCTTCCCAGATCGGCCGGGACGACGTGGCCCCGGGTCGATGGTGCTCCTGGCTCCTCGACCATTCGGCAGTGGCCGCGATCCTCGGTCCATTCCCGCCCGATGCCGGGCATCGCGGCGTCCACGCGTGACGCCGGACATCTCCGCCCCACCGGTCGTGGCCGGAACCCATCGTCGATCTATCCGACCCGGTGAGGTCACCGGTGCCGGTCGTTCGTGGTCCCCACCGCCGGTGGTCCATGGCGACGGTGCGGGCCGGGCGTCAGCACCCCGTCACCTCTCACGCTCCTCGGATATCACCCGTCGCGTCCTTACCCCGCACGGAAGGAGCTCCGCATGGACCTCGACCGGCTCTCGGACACATCCGCCACGACGAATCCGGCCCCGGTGCGATCGGGAGTGTTGGCGGATGCCGCCCGGATCGCCCCCCTCTGGGACCCTGCCTACGAGCGGGACAGTTGCGGCGTCGGCCTCGTCGTCCGGGTCTCCGGCGTGGCGTCGCACGACATCCTGGCCCGGGCCCTCGATGGCCTGGTCAACCTGACCCACCGGGGCGGGGTCGGGGCCGACGCCCGGACGGGCGACGGCGCCGGTGTCCTGACCCAGATCCCCCACGCCCTGCTGACGGCGACCCTGGCCGAACCCGTTGCCCCGGGCGACCTCGGCGTGGCGATGGTCTTCTTGCCCCTCGATGACGCGGCCGCCGCCACGAGCCGGGCCGCCCTCGACGCGGGCATGGCCGGGCAGGGCATCGCGGTCCTCGGTTGGCGGGAGGTGCCGATCGACCGCTCCGTCCTCGGCCAGACCGCCCTGGACAGCCTGCCCCGGATCGAGCAGTGCCTGGTCCGGCGGCCCGAGGGCCTCGACGGCGACGGCTTCGAGCGGGCCCTGCTCCTGGCCCGCAAGGCGGCCGAGCGGGCGAACGAGGTCCTGGGTGACTGCGCGATCG
>JACCVE010000564.1 GCA_013698285.1 Chloroflexia bacterium
AGGTGTGCCATGGAGGGGCTTGGTCCAAGGGGTGAACCAGCGTTCGATGCCGAGCGGGTGGCGGCTGCGTTTCGGGGGTTGGCCGACCCGACCCGGCTGCGCATCCTGGGGCGGCTGGCCGAGGGTACGCTGTCGGGGGCCGAGTTGGGACGGGCCCTGGGCCTGACGGCGCCGACGATCAGTCACCACATGGCGCGGCTGGTGGGGGCAGGATTCGTGGGGGTGACCGAGGCGGGGGCGAGTCGCCGGTATGCGCTGGACCAGCGGGCGCTGGCCTCGGTGACGACGGGCAACGGCGCGGCGGGCGACGACGACCGTATCGGGGACGGGACGATCGGGCCGGATGGCGAGGACGAGGCGGCGGGTGGGCGGCCCCTCGTGGGGGCTGGCCCGGTGACGGACGGGGCCACGTTGAAGGTGCTGCGAGACTTCTTCGCGGGGGACCGGCTGACGACCCTGCCGGCGAAGCGGAAGAAGCGGGTCATCGTGCTTCAGCATATCCTGGCGCGGTTCCGACCGGGGGTCGAGTATCCGGAGCGGGAGGTCAACGAGACGCTGCGGGCGATCTTCGACGACGTGGCGACGCTGCGGCGGGAACTGGTGGACTACGGATTCATGTCTCGCGAGAACGGCGTCTACCGGGTCGCGACGACCCTGCCGCCGCGTGGCCCGACGGTGGCGCAGGAGATCCCGCCCGGCGAGCACGATTGGCTCCGGGCCCTGATCGGGAAGGCCACCGCCGACGCCCTCGGACCGGCCCGCGACGAGGGACTGGCATCGGACTAGACCCTAGCACCCGGCACGGCCACCGGTGACCGTCGCCCCGCTCTACCGCGGACCGTGAATGGCCGGCCGCACGGACGATCCAGCGGACCACCGGGCACCTGACCGGTGGTCATGCCTCCACCGACCGGCGGCCGGATCGACGTGAACCGGTACTGCGCGGGACAACACGGGATCCGGAACATCGTTCGACCATTGGGGCACCGGTGGTCGCTGGGACGCCGCACCACCGTGGCTCGGGATGACACGAGGTCCTTTCCGACGATAGGAATCGAACCTTGACGCCGTAGGTGAATTCCGTATTCCTCCTCTCGTGGCAAGACCGGCCCACGCCCCGACCGTCAACCGGGCCATCCGCCGCCCGCCTCACCGGAGGCGCGCCCCGGGCGGCGTATCCGTCGCGTGCCCCGGGAACGTCGGGCGATCCGACCCGGCACCGATCGGGACGAGCCGGGCCAGGTAACGGGAGCTCCGGTTCGGCCGCGTGATCCGCGCGGTGCTCACCCAAGATGGACCGGTCCCGGATGCTCGACGCCCACTCTGTCCGGCGCGGCCGGATGGCCCGATCATCGCCGGATGCCCGACGGCCACGTATGAGGAGTCGGCCCGACCGGGTGCGGCGTGCCCGACTGCCCGACGGTAGGACCACGGCCCGGCCGCTCGACAGGCCGCCGGTCACGCGTCGCCTCCGGGCCGGGCTGGTGCAGGGGCGACGCTCACGAAGGCGGTCCAGGCCGCGCCGATGAAGGCGGTGACCTTGGCGGGGTCCTTGGTCGGATCCCTGGCGCCATCGATCTCGGTCCCGCTGCTCACATCGACGGCGAGCGGGTGGACGCGCGTGATGGCTCCGGACACATTCTCCGGGGTCAGGCCGCCGGCCAGGACGAGGGGTATCCGCGCTGCGAGCGACGCGGCCAGGTCCCAGTCGGCGCGGTGGCCGGTGCCACCGTGGGCGACGGGATCGTACCCGTCGATCAGGTAGGCAACCGGGGGGCGCTGGAGAGCGGCATAGGGCGCGACCGTCTTCAGCACGGCCTCGACCGTGGTGCCGGGCGGTGGACGCAGGGCCTTGATGACCGGGACCGTCACGGCCGCGACCGTCTCCGGCGGCTCGTCTCCGTTGAGTTGAACCAGATCCAGCCCGACGGCGGCGGCGACCTCGTTCACCTCGCCGGCCGATCCATCGACGAATACCCCGACGATGAGGGGTGGAGAATCGGGCCGGGCGGACCGAGCGGCATCGGCCACCCGTCGCCCCTCCTCGGCGGTGACCCGGCGGCGACCCGGGGCGAAGATGAGGCCGATCAGGTCCGCGCCCGCCCGGACGGCGTGGGCGGCGTCTTCCGGTCGTCGCATGCCGCAGATCTTCACCGCACCATGGCCCACGACCGATGGCCGGGAGCGTTCACCGTCACGCGGGACGGCGGTGCCTAGACCTTCGCCGGGGCCAGCCCGGTCAGGTGGGACAAGACCGGTTGAGGGTTGTCGGATGATCCGCACCTCTCGCTACCTCCTTGGTCGGCCACGGTGGGAGGACACGAGGTCCTCCCCGACGTGGTCGCGGGACCCTCAAACAATGGACAGCGGCCCGGCGTGGCGGCCCGTCTCCGGCTCCGGTGGTCGATGGTCGATGGTCGATGACCATCGTATGTCCTCCCGCGGTGCCGACCGGCCACAACCCGGCATCACCAGAGCTTCCGGGGGAATCTCCGTCTTCACGATGGGGGTACGGTGA
>JACCVE010000594.1 GCA_013698285.1 Chloroflexia bacterium
GTCGAGGCCCGGTCTCCCGCCGTTGACTCAATCCCTCGCCGCGCCACCTGAACCGACCGCCACCGTCCCGGCCCCGACCGCGACGCCGGTGCCTCCGACTGCCACACCACGCCCGACCGCGACGGCGGTCCCGCCAACGGCGACCCCACGGCCCATGGCGACCCCACGGCCCACGGCGACCCCGGTGCCGCCGACGGCGACTCCGCCGCCGACAAAGACGCCGGTGCCAGCGCCGACGTCGAGGCCCGGTCTCCCGCCGTTGACTCAATCCCTCGCCGCGCCACCTGAACCGACCGCCACCGTCCCGGCCCCGACCGCGACGCCACGCCCGACGGCGACACCGCGACCGGCCTCCACCGCGACACCGCGGCCCACGTTCTCGGCGACGTTCCGACCGATGGCCACCCCGACATCCGCTCCCGCGCCGACGGCAACGGCGACCCAGGCACCGTTGCCGCGGCCGCCCGGTGGTTGAGCCTGCAACGACTGGCTCGTCCGGGGGTGACAGTGGTGGCGGGGCGTCCCACCGCGTCGAATCACGTGGGCTGCCCGGCCGGCGTGGGTCCCGACGCGGATGGACGGGGTAGACTTGGCCTCGACCTCAGCGGAGAGATGCGGTGGTTTGGGCTCGTGCCGGTGATGCCCGGGTGAGAGGGTGTGACACAACGATGGCGAGCGGCGATACGCTCCGTTCGAGACGGTGGGATCGATGATGGGTCCAGTGCCGGGATGACGACCTACGGGCTGATCGTGTCGCTGGTGGCCGTGGCCGCCCTCACCGTGCTCGTGGCCGCCCTGGCCGACCGGCCGGAGTGGCGCGTGCCGAGACGGCGACGGCCGGTCCTGTCGTTGGCAACGGTGGGGATTCCGAAGGGCGCGCCGGTATGGGCGCTCGATCCGTCCCGGCCGGCGTGGGACGCGGCGCTCGCGGAGACGTCCGCGCGGGCCGCGGCAGCCGGACTCGATGGCTGGTCGGAGCCGACGCCGGTGGGTCTCGATGCGGTGATGACGACGCGGCCGACCCTGGTGATCATCGACGGGATGGCGGCCCTGGCCCTGGCCGGGACCCCCTTCGAGCTCGTCCGGGACGAGCTCGTCCGTGCCGTGGCGGGGCTGGCCTCTCACGGGTCGCGATCGGTCGTGCTCGGGGTGGCGACGCCGGCCGGTGAGCGGTCGGCGGGGGGACCGCCTGGCCGGGGACTGGACGCCGGCGTCGTCGTCCGGCGGCGGGACCAGCGTGACCTGGTCGCTGGTTGGAACGACCAGGTGGCGGCCGGCATCGCGCCCTACGGGGCCGTCGTGGTCACCGACCCGGCCGCCTTGGACGGCGTGGTCGGTCGTCTTGCCCGCGTCGCGACCCCACCGGAACTCCCGGGACCGACGTTTGAGGCCGTGGCCGACCCGTGGCATCGCCTGGCTTGACCCGACAGCTGCGCCCACTCGTCGTGTTTGGGCACGCCCGTCCACCTTGATCCCGGGAGGAACACCGATGGAGCAGCGCGCGTTGACCTTTCTGCGGGACTTGCTCGCGGCGCCGGGCCCGTCCGGCTACGAGCGGGAGGCGGCACGGGCCTGGCGCAAGGAGGCCGAGAGCTTCGCGAATGTGGAGTGGGATGTCCTGGGGAACTCCTACGCTCGATTGCGTCCGGGTGAGGGGGAAGCCAGCGACCCGCGGCGTCCTGTCCTCCTGATCGAGGGGCACATCGACGAGATCGGGCTGATGGTGACCCACGTGGATGATCATGGCTTCCTGTGGTTCGAAGGGATCGGGGGCTGGGACACCCAGGTGTTGCCCGGCCAGCGGGTCCGTATCGCCGGGGTGGATGGTCACGTGTCCGGCGTGATCGGGCGGAAGGCCGCCCATATCGTCCGTCGCGACGACGACGGCAAGGCGACCAAGCTCCGCGACCTATGGATCGACATCGGCGCCGCGGACCGGGCCGCCGCGCTGGCCAGAGTTTCGCCGGGCGACCCGGCCGTGATCGATGCCCCGTTCCTCGAACTCAGTGGAGACCTGGTGGTCTCCAAGGCCCTCGACAATCGGGTCGGGGCCTTCGTCGCCCTGGAGGCCTTGCGCCTGCTGGCGGACGACCCGCCCGCGATCGACGTGGTCGCCCTCGCCGCGGTGCAGGAGGAGATCACCTTCACCGGGGCGATGACGGCGGCCTTCCGGATCGCCCCGGTGGTGGCGATCGCGATCGACGTCACCCACGCCACCGATTATCCGGAGGCCGACAAGAAGAGCGACGGAGAGGTTCGCCTCGGCGGTGGGCCGGTCCTGACCCGGGGCGCCTCGGTCAACCCGGTCGTCTTCGCGGGCCTCCGGCGGGTGGCGCGGGAATTGGGGATGGACTGCCCGGTCCAGGGCGCCCCGCGCACCAGCGGCACGGACGCCGACGCGATGATCCAGGTGGGACCGGGCACCGCGACCGGCCTCGTCTCGATCCCGAACCGCTACATGCATTCCCCGAACGAGATGGTCAGCCTGGCCGACCTCGACGCCGCCGCCCGACTCATCGCCACCTATGCCCGGACGATCACTGCCGAGACCGATTTCCGGCCCTAGCCCGCCTGGCGATCACCTGGCTTGCCGCTGATCTCGTCGCCGGATTCCCGGCTGGGTCCGATCGCGGGGACGGCTGACGCGCCGGGCTGGCAGGTCGGACAGAGATAGGTCCCGCGCCCACCGACGCGCGTCTTGGTGATGGCGGTGCCGCAGGCCGGGCAGGGCTCACCCTCCCGGGCATGGACGGCCGGGAAACCATCGACGGGATAGGCGCGCTGGTGAATGATCTTTGCCCCGCCCTGGGCGATCCCCCATGCGAGTGAGCCGGGGATGGTCTCGGCCAGGCGGTCCAATTCTGGGCCCGCCAACGACGCCGCCGGCCGGGCCGGGTGGATGCCGGCGGCGTGGAGCGCCTCATCGACGTAGATATTGCCGAGCCCGGCGAGGACGCGCTGGTCGAGCAGGACGGTCTTGACCGGGACCCCGCGCCGGGCGAAGCGCTCCCGGAGCCAGGGTCCAGTCACCGTGGCGTCTCCGACGGCTTCGGGACCGAAGCCGAAGCCGGCCACCGTCCCGGCGATGTCCTCGGTCGGCATGATCCGCCACCAGCCGAACTGGCGGACGTCGCTGTAGTGGACCAGGGTCCCGCCCGTGAAGAGGAGGTCGGCGTGGGTAACCTTGTGGGGGTATGGGCCAGCGGGGGCTGGTACGGGGTGGCCGGCGACGGCGCGGGTGCCATCCGGCCGGAAGATGGCGATCTGGCCGGCGAGTTTGAGGTGCATCATCAGGCTGAGGCCGTCCGAGAAGTCGAGCCAGAGCAGCTTGGCACGGCGGTGGGCGGCGAGCAGCTCCCGGCCCACCAGCACGCCCGGGTCGGGGATGGGAGAATCTCGCAACAGCTTCGGCAGCCTGACGGTGACGGCGTCCAGGCGACGCCCGACCACGTCCCGCCCGATGTTGCGGCGGGCCGTCTCGACCTCGGGTAGCTCAGGCACGGGCGTCGGGGCAGAGGTGGGGCGTGGTCATCGCGGTCGTCTGGGTGGCGGGATAGGACGGAATCACGCGTGGTGTTCGGTCGGCGCGGGACCGGCCGCGCCGAGGACGCGCCCCTTCATCCAGCGGGTCGCGTCGCGGGCGACCCGCATGCCCTCTTCCTCGTCGCGCGAGGCCCGGATCACCCGGGCCATCACGTCCCAGGCCGCGTGGGTCGGCAATCGGTGCCGGCCCTCGTGCAGGATCTGGGGCGGGCCGAGCAGGCGTCCCGCCGAGATATAGAGCACGACCCAACTCGCGCCCTCCTGGACCACGACGACCTCGACCCGGCCCCGTTTCCAGACGAAGGAATCCCCGTCATCGTTCCGCATCTCGACATCGGTCCCCACGTCCCACCCCCACGGTAGCCGCTCGCCGCGCGATTCTAGCCTACTCGC
>JACCVE010000566.1 GCA_013698285.1 Chloroflexia bacterium
TCGAGATCACCGATCTCGAGCGGGGCGATCCCGTCCGCGCTCAGGTCGAGGAGCAGGTCGTCATACCCTCCGACCGACGTCGATGGGGGAGTGGCATCCGCCAGCGCCCTGTCGAGGTCATCCCAACCGAGCGTGAGGTCGATCCGGCCATCGTTCTGCACGAACGCCGACTGGTCGGCTTGCATCATGTCCTGGCGCGGCATCGCCGGTGGGCCCGGTGAGGCGGGGGGCGTCGTGATCGGTTGGACCTCGGCGGCCGCCCACGGCGCGACCACCGTTCGTGACTCTTCCGGCACGGGTCGCGTCGCGACCGCCGGGGTCGCACCCGGTCCGCCCGTCCAGACCGGGCCATCGCCCCGGTCGTCGGATGCCGCCGCGCTGAGCAAGTCTTCGAGGCTGCCGAACGCCGCGTCCGGCGGCGGTCCGGCCGGGGGCGACACCCGTCGCGAGGGCTCGGCGAAGGGGCTGAACTGACTCTCACCGCCCATCCCGAACGTGTCCTGGTCGCCGGCACCCAGGGCGGTATCGAGGTCGAAGTTGAAGGGTTCGATCTCCGCCTCGCGGCCGAAGTCGAACGCGGACCGGGGATCGGTCGTGCCCACGATGTCCCCGGCGATGTCGTCGCCGAACGCCGGCACCCCGAGCGTCCCGGGCGACGCCGGATCGAGGTCGAAGGAGAAGGGCGTCGCCCCCAGGTCGCCCAGGTCCGACCCGTGGTCGGCGCGCGGGGCGATGCCGGTCGGGCCCGACTCCGGGGCGAGCCCGGCCAGCCACTCCGGCGGAGGGACGTGGTCGCCCGCGCCGGACGGCATCATCACCGGGGCCGGCGGTGACGTCGCCGGGGGCGACGATGACCAGGACGCCGGGGGAGGGGAGTCCGCGAACTCCCGGCCGAAGACGGCGTCGAGGTCGTCGCCGCTGAGGAGCCCCGATCCCGTCCCGATCAGGTTGGCGGGGGGCAGCATCTCGGACGACGGCATCGCCGGCAGGTCAGCGAACCCACCCTCCTTCTGGCCCGCCAGGTCATCCCAGGCGAACGGTTCGACGGGGAGGTCTTGACCCGCGGTCGCCCCGGCACCGTCCAGTCCTTCCAACCCAGCCCAGAGATCGGGCGCCGCGATCTTGGAGCTGGTAGGTGCCGCGAGCGGCGGCCGGTGCGCCGGCGGCGCCGGGCGCTGTGCCTCGACCACCACGTCCTCCCGGACCCCGGGTGGTACCTCGGCCACCGCCGGGGCGAAGACCGCGCCCGCGTCGATGGTCACGGCGGCTTCGATGATGGCCTTCAGCCGGGTGGCCGGGTGGCCCTCGACGAACGCCGTGGCCAACTCGGCCGCTGGGTCCACGGCCAGGTACCGTTCCATGATGGCGTGGGAGACGTGTCCCGCTTGGTGCTCGTCGATGCAGGCCAGGATCAGGAGAGCCCGGGCCGCTTCCGGCAACTGGGCCAGGATCCGGTCGCAGGTTGCCTTCGCCCCCGCCGTGTCGCCCATGTCCCACAGCAGCTCGGCCAGGGACAGGCCGGCCCGCACGTTGTTAGCATCGGCCCCGACCACGACCCTCCACTCCCGCAGTGCTCGCTCCCGGTGGCCGCCACGGCCATAGATGACCGCCAGGGCGGACCGGGTGGGATGGATGCGGGCATCCCCGCCGAGGTGTCCCTGGACACGGACCAGCTCGTCCCGCAGTTGGTCGAGGACGGGGTTCACCTCCCAGGCGTTCAGGTAATGCTTGTAGGCCGCCGGCAGGTCGTGCCGCTCCTCGGCCACGACGCCCAACCCCAGCCTGGCCACCACGTTCAGGGGGTCGATCGCCAGGGTGCGGGCAAAGTGCTCCTGGGCCGAGTCGACCTGACCCTGCTCCAACCAGGCCTCGCCCAACATCCGGTGGGCCGTCACGCAGGAGGGGTAGACGTCGAGCACCCGCGTGCAGGCATCGACCACGGTCGCGTACTCGCCGCGGTCCAAGCTCCCCTGCACATGGTTGAAGACCTCGCGTAACTCCACGGCAGACTCCCTATCGGTATCGCGGGTAGGTTGGCGTGGTGGCAACGCGGGACGCCCGGAGGTGTCTCGACCAGGGCGGACCCGGACATTCGGGGAAATCCATCCCGGGACCCGCATCACGACGGGAACGGTCCGGCGAGGCCGACCTCGCGCGCGACGTCGTCATAGGCCCATTCTAGGAAGGGGGCGAGGACCGGCTCAAGCGGCCGCTTAGCCCAATAGGCCCAAACCCTCGTCACATCTGTCCCCGCTGCTCACCCGGAAGTCACCCGCACTCGACCCGGTTCGGGACCGAGCCGCACACCGGGCGGCCGGGATCGCGGCGCGGGGGCAGCGCGGCCGTCGGCCCCGCCGCCCGCCGCGATCACGACGACGAGTCTGATGAGAAGGACGAGGACGAATCCGATGTCGAGGACGACGAGGACGACGAGGAAGAGGAATCAGACGAGGCATCGGAGGAGGATCCGGACCACCGGTGCCCCGCCCCTCCACCGCCCGCGCCGGCACCTGCAGTCGCCCCTGGCATGTCGTCCGGCAAGCCATCGGG
>JACCVE010000021.1 GCA_013698285.1 Chloroflexia bacterium
GTGCCCCCCGGCGGCGGGGACGGGCGCCTCATCGCCTGGTCGATCGCTCGGCGGCGGCCCTGGGCCGACCCGGCCCGCCTGTTGCCGGCCATCGCCGCCGCGGCCATGGGGCTCGTAGCCGCCGAGCGGGCCCGGGAGGTGCAGGGGCTCGCCAGCCTGGTCCGCAGTGACAACGCCGCCCAGGTCTCGCGGCTGGCCCTCGGCTTCGCCGTCCTGCTGCTGGTCGGGGCCGCCCTGGCGGTCCCGGCGCCCCGGGCCGCCGCCGCCGCCCTCGTCCTCGCCGGTCTCCTCGGGACGACGCTGGCGTTCGCCCCCGAGTTGGCCAACCGTCTCCACTGGTGGGACGCCCGCTACGTCCTCGGGTCCTGGCCGGACCTCGGTGGGTGGGCGGCCGCGGCCTTCGTCCTGGCCGGGCTCGCCCTCCTCGCATCCCGTCGCGGACGCCGGGAGCGGGGGTGAGTGCCACCGGCGGATCAGGACGGACGGCCGATCGCGCCGGACCCGGCGACTTACGAGCGCGTTAAGTCATGCTCCCTGCCGGGTTCGGTAGAATGGTCGAGTCCGCGCGGGGGGCCGCGCGCAGCGCCATTCACCTCACCAAGGAGCACCGGGCGATGAGACAGCGTCAGCGCGCCGCCACGACCCTCGCGATCCCACCCGCCCTCGTCGCCCTCATCGTCGCCCTCGTCCTCGCCGGGCCCGGGGGCGCCGCCTCCCTGCTCCAGGCTACCCCCGGCGCGACGCCGGGGTCCAGCCCGGTCGCCACGCCCGGTGGGACCCCGGTCGCGGGGGGAGGCGCCGAGCGGGTGATCCTGTTCTCCGCCGACGGGATGCGGCCGGACCTGGTCGAGCGCTACGGCGCCGAGGGCGTCCTCCCGACCCTCACCGGATTGGCCGAGACGGGCGTCTCCGGCGAGAACGGCATGGTCCAGGCCTTCCCGCCCAACACCGGCGTCGGCTGGCACACCGTCGCCACGGGCACCTACCCCGGCGAGCACGGCAGCACCAACAACACCTTCCACCGCACCGGCGAGGCCGACTTCGGCAGCTCCTCCTCGGCCTACGAGCCGGGCATCCTCCAGGCCGACCACATCGCCCAGGCGGCCGAGCGGGCTGGCAAGACCGTGGTCGCGCTGGAGTGGGTCGGCGCCCGGGGTCTGGACCCGGCCCTCCAGGGCCCGGTGGTCGACTTCCGGTCCTTCCTCTCCGACCGGGGCGTCCTCGCCAACTACGACATCCCGAACCAGCAGGCCGACCGCTTCGGCGTCACCAATCAGCGCGTCGACCTGGCCCCGGCCGAAGGGTGGTCCGGCGTGCCGGAATCGTTCAGCCCGGCGATGGAGCAGGCCCTGACCCTGACCAGCACTGCCTTCCCGGAGACGGACAACGTCGATCGCACTTTCCTCCTCTATATCTACGACAGCACCGACGATGACCAGGAGAACTATGACCGGGTGACGGTCGTCCCCGGCGAGACCGGCACGGCCGCCGGGGCGACCCCGGACGCCGCCTCGCCCGCCTCCGCCTCTAAGGATGGGGCGACGGCCGTGACCGACCTCGCCGCTGGGGAATGGGCCGACATCAAGGTCACCCTGACGGGCGAGCGCGAGGGCCAGACGGCCGGGTTCTACCTGAAGGCGATCGACATCGCCGCCGACCTATCCCAGTTCCGTCTCTACTACACCTCGATCGCCCGGGCCAACGCCAGCTACGCGGGCTGCGCCGACGCGGCCTGCCAGGACTTCGCCGAGACCCTGGCCCGCGACTTCCCGACCTCGACCGCGGCCGACTTCGCCCCGCTCGAGGCCCGGATCGTCGATGACGCCACCTACGTCGAGCAGGGCCTCCTGTGGGCCGACGCCCACCACGCCTACCTCCGCCACATCATCGAGGACCTCGGTGTCCAGCCCGACCTGTTGCTGCTGGGCACGCCGGTCACCGACGAGTTCAGCCACCAGTTCCTCGGCCTGGCCACCGAGACCGTCAACGGCGCCCCCAACCCCTACTACGACGACATCGAGGGCGACGGCACCCCGGACGGCATGCTGGAGGCCCGCGAAGACGCGATCCGCTCTGCCTACGTCCTGGCCGATGACACTCTGGCCCTGGCCCAAGACCTGACCGACGGCGAGGAGACGACTTTCGTGGTCTCCGACCACGGCTTCGCCCCCGCCTACTACGCGGTCAACGCCGGGTTGGTCATGCAGGAAGCGGGTGTGGTCGAGGAGGAGCAACTCGGCAACTGCCGCATCCCCGTGCCGATCGTGCCGGATGACGCCACTCCCGACCCCGAGGCGGCCCCGGCCGGCCCGGCCGCGAAGGCCTGCTGGGCGGGCGGCACCGCCCAGATCTACCTCAACATCGTCGATCGGGACCCGACCGGCGTGGTGCCGGAGGAAGAGGTCGAGGCGGTCACCGAGAGCATCGTCGCGGCCTTCGAGGGCCTGACCGACCCGGCCAACCCGGACGTGCCGGTCGTCGCCGACGTGCTGCTCAAGGAGGAGTTGCGCGACGTCCAGGGCAGCGATTCCCTCCACCCGACCCGCAGCGGCGACATCGTCGTGGTGCTCAACCCGCCGTATCAATTCGACGCCGCCGCGCCGGGCGAAGTGATCGCCCCGTCCGAGTTCTTCGGCCAGCACGGCTTCCTGCCAGACACGGTGGACCTCGATAGCAACATCAACATGCACGCGGCCTTCCTGGCCGCCGGGCCGGGCATCATCGACGCCGACGCGTCGATCAGCGACATGCGACCGGTCGACATCGCCCCGACGATCGCGTTCTTGCTCGACATCCCCGGCCCGCTCCAGGCCCGGGGTCAGATCCGCTACGACATCCTCGAAGGAGGTGGGGACCTGCGGGAGGTGACGATCCTCAACGTCAGCGACTTCCACGGCCAGATCGTGCCGCTCTTCGGGTCCGCCGACGACCTGGACGAGGACGGCGCCGAGAATTCGAGCTTCCCGGTCGGCGGCGCGGCCTACCTGGCCCCCTGGTTCGAGCTGTAC
>JACCVE010000072.1 GCA_013698285.1 Chloroflexia bacterium
GCGGCGGAGTACAAGCACACCGTCCTCGGCTTCCTTGTCCAGAGACGGCCCGGGCCAACCTGCGCCGCCTGGTGAAGCGCTCGCTGCGCCGCCACGGCTACCCGCCCGACCAGCAGGATGCCGCCACCCATCTCGTCATCGAGCAGGCCGAACTGCTGGCCCGGGACGCGACCGAGGTGCCCGTGATCCGGCGTGGGTAGAGGGTGTCTGAGGACGGGGTAGCCCGGGCTCGATCCACCCGGTGCATCGGGCTCGGGCAGGGCACCGCACGCCCCCAGACGCGGTGATGCTCGATCGACAGACCATCCCGATCGAGTCCCAGCCCATGACGACGGGCATGACGAGAGGGCCAGGTACCGTCATTGCCTGGCCCTCCTGTCATGGGTGGCGATACGGCGTGACGGACACGCACGACTGGGGCTCGACATTCCAGCCAGCACCGGACGCGGTCGTTATCGAATGGTCAGCGTGCCGACCATGCCGGCTGGCTCGTGGCCCGGGACATCGCAGTAATACTCATAGTCGCCCGGCGCCGCGTCGGCCGGGATCGTGACCTCGACTGTCTGGCCGACCGGCATGTCCTGATTGATGCCGAGGGCATCGACGACGAAGTTGTGGGGCGCGACACCGACGTTCGGCAGCGAGATCGTCGCCCCGGCGGCGACCGTCAGGGCGATCGGCCCGTTGGCCGAGTCCTGGCCATCGTAGCGCCAGCCGATGTCGTACCCCTCCAGGGTGATCGGCCCACCGGCGGAATCGGACGCGGGTGACGCCGCCGGCGACCCCACGGGCGACGCATCCACGGCCGGCACGCCGCTCGGGGCCGCCGGCGAGGCGAGGGGGGAGACGACGGGGGTGCCCTCGACCTCAGCGGAGCCCTCGCCGAGTTCGATCACGCCGCAGGCGATCCGCCCACCGCTGTTCCCGCTCGGGTCGGTCTGCTCGTCGTCGCGGCCCTCGTGGATGAGGAGTGCGCTGCCGTCGGCATCTTGGAGCGACGTGGGACCGGGTGAGAGGGTGAAGCGATCGGTGGTGAGTTGGAGTTGGGCACTGCCGTTGGCCATCACCGCGATGTTGCCGAGGTCGCCAGCGTGGTTCGGGTGGGCCTCACCGGTCGGGTTGAAGTGGTCGCCAGCGGAGGCGAACGGCTCGTCAGCCGCCGACTCGCAGGCGCCGACCTCATGCAGATGGATGCCGTGCTCGCCCGGCGGGAGGCCCTGCAGGACCGTCACGGTCACGGTCACCCGAGCGTCGTCCCCCTCGGCCAACGTAGCGGTGCCGAGGATGGTGCCGTCGGTCGCCGTCAACGTCGCCCCCGCCGTCAGGAGTCCGGACACTGGCGTGGCTTGACGGGCGTCGATCAGGGCTCGGCCGGGAAGCCAAGCGAGCGCAAAGACGAGGACGACGGTTAGGACGAGTGATCGAGGATTCACGGACGTTCTCCTCCCCGCGGGGTGTTCATGACGCTGATTGCGATCAGGTGCCGGCTGCGCCGGCCACCACGGTCATCTCCCAGGTCGAGACCTGGCGACGCTATCCCACCTCCCAGTCGAGCATCTGGACGGGAAGCGTCATCCCGACCTCGCCCGCCGGCAGGTCCTCCGGAACCACGAGGAGCCCGTTCGCGGCCGCGAGGGAGGACAGGACGCCGGCCCCCTGCGCGCCCGAGAGGTGCGCCACGTACCCCTCCACCGTCGCGTCAACACGCACTCGTGCGAAGTGGCGCCGGCCACCGCGGTTCTCGACCCGATCCGCGAGGCGGGCGAGGACCGTGGGGATCGCCAGGTCGGTACGACCCAAGAGCTTGAGGATCGCCGGCCGGGCAAACTGCTCGAAGGCCACCGCGGCGGCGACCGGGTTACCGGGCAGCCCCAGCATCGGAGTCCCATGGATGTGACCGAACGCGAGCGGTTTGCCGGGCTTCATGCGCACCTGCCAGAAGTCGATCTGGCCCACGTCGCACAGGACGTCTTTGACGATGTCGTAGTCCCCGACAGACACCCCCCCGGTCGTGATGAGGAAATCGGCATCCGCGCCGGCCCGGAGCTTGTCCCGGACCTCCTCGGGCGTGTCCCGGGCGATCCCGAGCATCACCGGCTCGCCGCCGCTCCGCCGCACCATGGCCGCGACGGAGGCACCGTTGCTGTTGTTGATCTGGCCCGGCCGCGGGGCCACACCGGGGTCGACCAATTCGTCGCCGGTGGCCAGGACCGCCACCCGGGGAGGGCGGTGAACGAGGACCGTCGCCCGGCCCAGCGCGGCCAGCAGGCCAATCTCCGCCGGCCGCAGCCGTGACCCGGCGAGGAGAACGCGCTGGCCGGTGCGCACGTCTTCCCCGGCCGGGCGGATGTTGGCCCACGGTTTTGCCGGCCGCATGATCCCGATCGTCCCGTCACTCCCGGCCCCGGCGGTGACGCCGTGGCCCGCTTCATCGGTCTCCTCGAATCGAACCACGGCGTCGGCCCCTGCCGGGATGGTGGCCCCGGTCATGATCCGCACGGCCGTGCCCGGGAGGAGGAGGACATCTGACGGGTACCCCGCGGCCGCTTGCCCGATCACCCGGAGGCGAGCCGGTGAAGCGTCGCTGGAGTCGAGGGTGTCCTCGGCCCGCACGGCGAAACCATCCATCGCCGAGTTGGCGAAGGGCGGGATGTCCGTTCCGGCGACGACATCGGTCGCGAGGACGAACCCGAGTCCGTCGATGATCGGCACCCGCACGGCCGGGAGCGGTGCGAAGGCCGCCAGGATCCGTTCGCGGGCGACATCGACGCAGAGCATCCGCGACGGGTCGTCCCACGGGCGTGCTTCCCATGTCGGGGCGATCTGAAGCATCGGCTGACTCCTCCCAGCGGTTGCCCATCGACGCGTTCGGCGGAGGGGGCTACACGGGATTCCCCGGTGTCCCCTCCGTCCTTGGGCCCGTCGCTACCCCTCCGTCGCCGGCGCGATGTTGCGCGGGAGGAAACTCATCCTGTCGGCGAGGTCGGTCTCACCGATCTTGGTGATCGTGACCCGGGCCAGCTTGAACGGCGTCACCGGGTTGACGGGGTGCATGAACCGCGGGGCGACGTTGTTCATCCACTGGTCCGGGTAGGCGAAGTTGGTCCAGAGGACCCCCCGCGGGACGATGTCCGAGACGTAGGCGGCCGCCGTCAACGTCCCGCTGTCGAACCCGTCGTCCGTGTTGCGCGCCACCCGGTCGCTGGACAGGCTCATCAGGTCGCCGCTCTTGACCCCGAGGGGCCCGGCGTCCTCCGGGCTGATCTCGACGATGTTGGTCGGCCAGCGGTCCCTGACGAAGGGCTTGCGCAGGTCGGTGTACATCGTCTGCCAGATCTCCTCGATCCTGCCGTTGGTCAGCCAGAACTCGCCGGCGGCGGTATCGGGCTTGAGTCTGTCCCAGATCGCCTCCGCCGTGTCCCAACCCGCCTTGATGAACATCGGCTTGCCGCTCGCGGTGTCCCACTGGCCGTTGGAGTGCAGGCGCGGCGTGCCGACGACGTTGCCGTCGGCGTCGAGCCGCGCCGGGAGCTGGACGCCGTTCGTACCGAGCTGGCGCATCACGTCGTGGGCGCTGATGCCCCGCTGGCGTGCGGCCACGAGGACCGCGACGTAGTCCTCGTGGTGCTCCGGCTCATTCTGCTCCAGGTCGCCGACGATGCTGTTGATGTCCCGGGCGAACTCGTCGGGGGCACCGGCCGCCTCCTCGAAGATCGCGTTCTCGTCCGGCCAGTCGTACCCCTGGAAGCCCATCCGCCGCGCGACCTGGGCCACCACCCACCAGTCCGGCATCGCCTCGCCCGGGGGGTCCATGAAACGGTCCGAGATGCGTAGTCGCCGCTCACCGTTCCAGCGGTGCCCCGGCATCTCACCCCAGCCGGCCGCCGGCAGGACCAGGTCGGCGTTCTCCGTCGTCAGGTTGGGGAAGATGTCCTGAGCGATCAGGACCAGGCCGCCCTGGTCGATCCGCCGCTTGAAGTTGGCGATCACCTCGTCGGTGTCGGCCGTCTGCGGCGATGGGGTCACCGCCTGCTTGGCCTGGATCGTCTGGCGTGACCATTGCGCCGAGTTGGTCATCCCGAGCGGGTTGGCGCCGATGACATGGTAGATGCGGACCTCGCCGTCGGCGATGTGCTGGTCGATGTAGTTGGGGATCTTGTTTCCCTGGTAGGTGTCGGTCGCCGCGTCCAGGGGATAGGGGGCACCGCCGACGTAGCCCTCCTGGTGGCCGCCGCCGCGGGTGACGCCCCGGCCCGGCTGGCCGGAAGAGCCGGTCAGAAGCGCGATGTTGGCGATCGCTCCGACCGTCTCGTAATTGATGCTCCAGATCGCGCCCTTCTCCAGCGTCAGGAGCGTCTTGCGGGGGGAGCCATCCTCGTTCGGCATGGCGATCAATTCGGTGGCCTTGCGGATCTTGTCCTCGGGAACGCCGGTGATCGCCGCCGCGTCCGGCAGCCGGGAGGTGTCGTCGGCCATGAGGTAGGCCCGGAACTCGTCGGGGGTCATGCCCCACCCGAGCCGCCGCCAGTTCTCCGTCTCTAGCTCGATGTCGGCCCGGGTCGCCATGTTGGCGACGAAGGCCGGGTCGCCCCAGTCCTGCTCCAGGATCAGGCGCGAGATGGCATTGGCGAGGACGACATCGGTGCCGGGCACCAGTTGGAGGTGAACGCCGCCGACCGTCTCGCCGTAGGCGGCGGTGAAGGTTCGCCGGGGGTCGATCGAGACGATCGGGACGCGGTACGGGGTGATGTGCTGGGTGAACCAGACGTCTCGGTTCTCGTAGTGGTTGGCGCCCCAGGCAACGAGGGTCTGGGTCTCGTGGCCGTCCTCGTAGGCGGTGCCCCACGTCGAGACACCCGTGTCCTCCAGGGCCGTCGTCTCGCCGCCCATCGAGGCGCGGTTGTGGAGGGCACCGTTGGGGGTTCCGATGTCGCCGAAGAAGAACTTCGTGATCGGGTAGGTGTTCTCGTAGTACTGATAGGCGTAGAAACGGACCGCGATCGACGCCGGACCGTGCGCCTCCTTGCTGTGGCCGTAGATCTCGGCCATGATCTGCAGCGCCGCGTCCCAGGTGATCCGCTGCTGGGCTCCACCGACCTTCAACATCGGTGAGTGGAGCCGATCTTGGGTCGGGCCATAGGGCGACCAGATGCCGAGCGCGTTGGAGCCGCCGCGGGGGGAGTAGTTGCCCCCGTTCACGACGCACTCGCGGTCAGGCACGATCGCCACATTGTAGTCACGACCGTCGTTCTTGCGGATCACGTTGTACATGCCGGGCGAGATCCACTGCCCGCTGGCGACGCCCACCGGGTAGTCGGCGCCGAGGGCGTTGCCGGCGGCCTCCGGCGTGCCATCCGGCTCGGTGGTCGGCCAGACATAGCTCTTGTAGCCGCAGCCGACGACGCAGTACTGGCAGGTCATCGTCTTGACGTCGGCGTTCGGCGGCGGCAGGGGGATGCTGTCGGTGGCGCGCTCGGTGGCCATGCTAATTTCCTCCGTCCAGCTTCAACAAGTTGGCCGGGTAGCCATAGATCAGCCCGTACATGCCGGTCGCGCTGATCGCGCCCTGGCCATCGACCCGCAGCACTACCTGGGGCAGGTGCTGGACCGCCTTGCCCATCACGTGCATCCCGCTCTTGGAGAGGTCGAACGTGGAGAAGTGGAGCGGGCACGGGCCGAGGATGCCGTGCTCGTGGTTATAGACCTCGTCCATCGGCGCACCCATGTGGGCGCAGAAGGCGCTGAAGGCGACGATGTCACCGTCCGGCCCGATCCCCTCCTCGGCCGGCTTCTCCAGCTTGACCAGCATGTTGCGCTGGCCGACCTGCGGATAGTCGAAGAACATGGGCTCCCCGGGCCGGATATCGGCGAGGTTGCCGATCACCACGTCGGGATACTCGGGGAAGGCGAGTTCCACCTTGTCACCCTGCAGGGCCGCCGAGACGCCGAGCGGGCGGGGGCCGACCACCGCCGCGACGACGCCCCCCCCGCTGAGGGCGACGGCACCGGCCCTCATGGCCGAGAGCTTCAGGAATGTCCGCCTATCCACGGCCTGTTCGGAGACCATCGCGTCCTCCCGTGATCTCGACGTGCGCCGTCGATCCGGCACCCGCCTCCGCATACCGGCCCCACCGGCCGGTCAATCGTCGCCGGCTCGAGATATCGTCATCTCCCGATCCACGGCATCTCCCGCACCGTCGCTCGCTCTCCCTCCGCGAGGTCCTGTTCCCATCGCTTCTGCCAGGCGCCGCCGGGGAGGCGGGCGAGGATCTGGTCGTCGCGGGCGGCGGCGCGCATCAGGGTCGCGCGGGCCGACATTGCCGGACCGGAGCAGGCAGAGGCGGCGATCACTGCCGGCGGTGAGGGGGACACGGTCGCACGCCTCGTGGAACGAGGCGGAGACGGGAGAGATGCAGCCGATCCGGGCACAGAGGCCGACGGTGCGCAGCAACTCCTCGTCGGTCAACAGTTCGGCGCGCCGCTGGAGCCTCATGCCGAAGGCGGGCATGTCGTGGAGACAGTGGTCATCGCAGCGGTCGGTCAGCGAGATTCGCGGGGAGGTCATCCGGCGGCCAAAGGCATCGGACGCGGCCCGTCGAGTCAACGCTTCGGCCCGCGCCGGCCGGGCACCGATCGGCTGATTGGCTGGTGGGTCGAACTGCCGGAGTCGAATGGGCGGTAGGGCGGGAGCCAGGACCACGTTGTCCTCCAAGTCGTCACACATATGCATGATCGCTCATGTCTAGGAGGCCATCATACCCCCGTCTCGATCTCTGTCAATAGTTAACGATTGACTATAGGACGGGAAGACCGGCGCGGCGCACGAGCCGCAATCAACCCCCTTCGCGGCCATTCGGGCACGAGACATGGTCCACGTCCAGCATCGGGTCGATGTGTCGCGTGGCCAGCCGCGACCCGGCCGCGACCCAGCCGCGGGGAGCCACGCGACGGATCCCGGCGGGTCGCCGGTGGCCCATCGGGAGATCAGGGGAGTCCGCCCGTCTCGATGTCACGAGCGAAGTGGTCCGGTAGACCGTCCGCGGCTCTGATCGCGGCAGCCATCGCGGCGACGTCGTAGGGAACGCGGACGATGCCGACCGACGCGGGCCGCTCGTCGCCGACGTCGACCAGGCGCCATGGGTCCCGGGAGACCCCACTCCGCTCGAAGTCCACCGGGCGGCCGGACGCGATGTCGATGCTCACCCACGCCGCACGGGGGTCGCCGTCCTTCGGCTTGCCGGCGCTGCCGGCGTTGACCATCAGGACGCCCTCGATCTCCCGGATCCAGGGCTTGTGCGTGTGGCCGAAGACCAGCACGTCGCAATCGGCCGAGCGAGCGATCCGGGCCAACGACCGCGGATCGCGGTCCTCGAACAGGTACTCGTTCATCCGGCGCGGGCTGCCGTGCACCAGGCGGAACCGGACCCCCTCGACCTCGAACCGGATCTCGGGGGAGAGGGCGCGGAGGTAGGCCTTGGTGCCGGCGGTGGTCACCCGCCGTGTCCAGAAGAGCGACTCCTGCCCGCGCGCCTCTTCGGCCGCGTCCTGGTAGGCGCAGCCGCAGTCGTCGCGGTCGAAGCCGACCCCGTCGTCGTAGTTGCCCATCACCGTGGGGATGGCCCGCTCGGCGATCAGATCGACCGTCTCGTCCGGGCG
>JACCVE010000082.1 GCA_013698285.1 Chloroflexia bacterium
TCTCCTCCCAGTAGCGGGCCAGGGTCAGGGGGTAGCTGACCACGGTCGATTCGGCCCGGACCTCCTCATAGACGGCCCAGAACCGTTCGGCGCAGTCGGCCCCGAGGTGGTCGCGGATCCGCCGCCCCAGTTCGGCCTTGGCGGCGTCGTTGTCGAGCAGGGTGTTATCGACGTCGAGCAGGAACACGGTCCGCTCGTCCCCTGGGCCGCCGCCGGCCTCAGATTCGCTCGGGCGCTGGGTCATCGTCGCTCTCCCCCGGTGATACGTGGCGGTGGATCGCCGTCCGGACTCGCGGTAGCTCGTCAATGATCGCCCAGCCGAGCCGCCGCTGGACGGTCACGCGGCAAGCGGGGACAAGACGCCTCGTCGCCCCCTCAGGCCTGGGTCTACCCCAGAGCGAGCCCGGAGCGGACCACGCGGGGCGACCCGGGGACGGCCCGGGAGCGGTGGCCCCGGAGCGGCCCCGCCGGGACGACATCTCGGAGCGAGCCCCAGTCGATCACCGCCCGGGATCATCGCCTCGACGAGTCGTCATCCGCCCGCTCCGCCATCGTTCCCGCCGCGTGGGTCACCCGGCGGGCGGGCCAAGCATCACCTGTCAATCACCGCCCGATGCCACGGCGAAGGTCAGGACGGAGCCGCGCACCGTCACCAGGACGCGGTCTCCCGGGCGGATGCCGCCGTAGGGGCCGAGCCGGACCCGGACGATGACATCGCCGTCGAGGGCCACCCGCATGAGCTGGTCGTGCCCGTAGAACTCCCGGTCGATCACGGTGCCGTTGGTCCCCATCCCCTCCTGGTCGGGCACCAGGCGAAGTTGCTCCGGCCGGAGCATGACCCGGACCGCGCCGCTGGCGGTGCCGGTCATCGGCACCTCACCCAACACGGTGGCGACGCGGCGGCCCCGGGCGTCGCCGGGCAGGAACTGGGCGTCGCCGACGAACGAGGCCACCTCCGGCGAGACCGGCCGGTGGTACAGCTCCTCCGGCGAGGCCTCCTGAACGACGGTCCCGTCCCACATCACCGCCACCCGGTCGCAGAGGCTGAGGGCTTCCTCCTGGTCGTGGGTGACCAGGATCGCGGTCGTCGCCGCCGCGCGTAGGATGTCGCGGACCTCGGCCCGGACCTGCGCCCGCAGGCCGGTGTCCAGGTTAGAGAAAGGTTCGTCCAGCAGGACGATCTCCGGCCCCGGCGCCAGGGCCCGGGCCAGGGCGACCCGCTGCTGCTGGCCGCCGGAGAGCTCGTGCGGCATCCGCTCGCCGAAGCCGTCCAACCCGACGGTCGCCAGGGCGGACTCGACCCGGGCCCGCCGCTCGGAACCCCGGGACAGTCCGTAGGCGACGTTGCGGCCGACCGTGAGATGGGGGAAGAGGGCGTAGTCCTGGAAGACCATCCCGACTCGCCGCCGCTCCGGCGGCTCAGAGCGCTCCGGGCTGGCCACGATCCGCCCCCCGACGGCGACCGTTCCGGCGTCCGGCCGCTCGAACCCGGCGATCAGGCGCAGGGTGGTGGTCTTGCCGCAGCCGCTCGGCCCCAGCAGGGCGACCAGTTCGCCGGGTTCGGCGACGAGGTCCACCTCCCGCACGACGGTGACGTCACCGAATCGCTTGGTGATCCCCTCGCAGCACAGCGCGGGCGGCACGTCGCCGGGGAGGTCGTCGCGGTGGGACGCCAGGCGGCGGAGAGCGAGCGGGTTGCGGATCACCACGCCCGGTCAGCCCTCCCCACGACGGGGTGCCCCGCGCCAGAGATCGAGGAGCACGGTCGGGATCGCGGCGAGCAGGATCAGGAGCAAGGCCGGGGCCGCCGCCTTGCCGTAGGCACCACCGCTCGACGCCCCCCAGATGGCCGTCGCCAGGGTGTCCCACTCGGTCGGCCGCAGGAGCAGCGTGACCGGCAACTCCTTCATCACGGTCAGGAAGACCAGCGTCGCTCCGGCCCCGATCCCGGGCGCCGCCAGTGGCAGGGTCACCGACACCGCCGTCGTCGGCCCCGAGCGGCCGAGGGTGCGGGAGGCCTCCTCGACCCGGGGGCTGACCTGGAGCAGCGCCGCCCGGACCGCCCCGACCGCCTGGGGCAGGAACCGGATCACGTAGGCGGCCACCAGCAGGGGCAGAGTCTGGTAGATGCCGGGCAGGTAGGTCGCGCCGAGCGAGACGAAGGCCAGGGCGACGACGATGCCGGGCAGGGCGTAGCCGAGGTAGGTCACCCGCTCCGCCAACCGGGCCAGGCGCCCGCCGTAGCGGACCGCCAGCACGGCCACCGGCAGGGCGGCGACGGTCGCCACCATCGCGGTGGCGGCGCTGACCCCGACCGAGTTGGCGGCCGTCCGGATCAGGTCGCCAATGATGATCTCGCCGGAGGCGCCGCTCGCCAGCCACCAGGTTAGGACTCCCACCGGCAGGCCGAGCG
>JACCVE010000095.1 GCA_013698285.1 Chloroflexia bacterium
GTTACCCAGTGCCCTAGCCCTCACCGGAAGTCAGGAACCGTCCAGCGCCATCCATGAGACCGCCTACTCCCCGGCGCCCTCCTCGATCGAGAGGTCTTCATCGGGGCCGACGACGACGGTGCGGCTCTGTTCGCGGAGGAATTGCTGGACGTAGTAGGGGCCGAGGCCGCCCTTGCCGGAGGAGCCGCTGCCCTTCCAGCCACAGAACGACTGGCAACCGGGCCAGGCACCCGTGGTCGCGCCGCCCTTGCGATTGGCGTAGACGACACCGGCCTCGATCGTGTCGAAGAAGCGCTCGATCTCTCCCTCATCCTCGGTGAAGATGCCGGCGGTCAGGCCGTATTCCGTGTCGTTGGCCAACCGGAGGGCTTCGTCGAGGCTATCGACCGGGGCGACGACGACCAGGGGAAGGAACAACTCGCGGCGGAACAGGTCGTGGTCGACCGGTAGGCCGTCGATCACGGTCGGCGGCAGGAAAGTGCCAATGTCGTAGTCGGTCCCGGTGAGGCGGGTACCGCCAGTCCGGATGGTCCCCTCCCCTACTCCCGCCACGGCCTCGTCATAGCGCTCGATGGCACGCTCGTCGATGACGGGACCGAGGTAGGTGTCGCGGTCGGTCGGGTCACCCACCTTCAGCTCGGCGGCCCGGGTGGTCAGGCGGGTGATGAAGTCGTCGTAGACCGGGCGCTCGACGTAGACGCGGGAGCAGGCCGAGCACTTTTGGCCGGAGAAGCCAAAGGCGGAGCGGGCGACGCCCTCGACGGCCTTGGCGAGGTCGGCGTGGCGGGTGACGATGGCGGGGTTCTTGCCGCCCATCTCGGTGATGCAGGGCTTGGGGAAGACGGTGCTGAACCCCTTGTAGAGGTCCATCCCAACTTCTTTGGAACCGGTGAAGACGACGCCGTCGACGCCCGGGTGGTGGGTCAGGGCCTCGCCGACCTCGCCGCCGGAGCCGGTGATGAAGCTGAAGGCGCCGCCCGGCAGGCCGGCGTCGAGGAGGCAGCGGGCGATCTCGTAACCAGAGAAGGGGGTCGCGCTGGCGGGCTTGTAGACGACGGTGTTGCCGGCAAGCAGCGCCCCGGAGGCCATCCCGACCGAGAGGGCGTGGGGGAAGTTGAACGGGGCCAGGACCGCCCAGACGCCGAACGGCCGCAGGACGGACCGGTTCCGCTCGGCCGGGTCGAGCGAGGCCAGTTCCTTGGTGAAGCCGCCCGTCTCCTCGACCTGGCGGATGTACTCCTCGATCAGGTCGGCACCCTCCTCGACCTCGCCGATCGCCTCGACGCGGTTCTTGCCGGCCTCCAGGATCAGCAGGGCCGAGAGGCGGAACTTGCGCTCCCGGATCAGGGCGGCGGCACGGCGGAAGATGGCCACCCGCTCGGCGTAGGGCATCGCGGACCAGGCCGGGTAGGCGGCACGGGCGGCGGAGACCGCGTCGTCGACGTCGGCCCGGGTGCCGGAGGGGAAGGTGCCCATCAGCACGTCCCGGTCGGACGGAGGACGGACCTCGAAGCTGGCGGCAGCCTGGCGCTCCTGGCCATCGATCAGCATCGGGTACGCCTTGCCGAGGTCGCGGCGGACCTCGTCCAGGGCGGCGTCGAAGGCCTGGTGCATCTGCTCGAGCTGGTCGCCGGTGGCGGTGTAGGTGATCTTCTGGGCGGTCGCGGTCATCGTGGCCGATCTCCTTTTACGATTGGCGGGGAAGCGCGCGGCGCCTGGCACACCGGGGGAGGCTCAGGCGGGGGCCGGACGCATCTCCATCAGTTCGATCTGGTTGCCGAAGGGGTCCTCGACGACGCGGCGGGGGCGGCCGGGGATCTCGATCGTTTCCTGGACATCGATACCCCGGGTGGCGAGCTTGGCGGCCAGGGCGTCGATGTCATCGACTTGGAGGCAGAGGTGCTGCCCGGCGACGCGGGCGGCCTCTTCCTTCTCGGCGTAGAGGTGGACCTCGTCGCCGTCGTCGCTGGCCCGGAACCAGAGCAGGGCGATGCCGTCGAGGGATGGGGGGATGGGGAGTTCGGTCATCCCGAGGCCATCGACGTAGAAGGCCCGGGCCTCGTCTTGCCGCCCGGGCGGCATCGGGACGCTGACGTGCTGTAACCGGAGGACCGCCGGCATGATTTACGCTCCTGACGGCGAGGCGCCGCCGTTCGATGACATCTGGCCGGGGCATGGGTCCCCGGCGCCGGGATGTCGGGCCGTGACGATCGGTCGATCCCGCGACCGCCGTCTATCTCTCGGGGGTATTGCCGCACAGGCCGTGCCGTCTGTCCAGGGACGGAGGCGGCAGGCGGCAGGCGGCAGGCGGCAGGCGGCA
>JACCVE010000147.1 GCA_013698285.1 Chloroflexia bacterium
GTGCCACGCCCTCACGAGTGAGCACGTGTGCGGGACCGTCAAATGACGTCCGCATCCCTATGACGGCCACGACCACCCCATCCCTGCCCCCTTACGCCTCACGCCTTACGCCTTACGACTACGTCGTTAGCACTCTCTTCACGAGATTGCTTAGCACTCACCCTTGAAGAGTGCTAAACCGTGGGGTAGACTGGTCGTGCCAATGAGGCTGAACTGGCGGGTGGCGCGCGACGCCCGCCGGATGTGTCCGGAAACGGACCGTGACCGTGATGTGCCGCGCGGCAGGCACTGTGAAGGAGTAGGGAACGATGGCGACTGACACCAATGGGACGGCCGTGGCGGCCAAGCTGCGCCCCCTGGCAGACCGGCTCGTGGTCAAGCCCGCGACGCGGGAAGAGACCACCAAGAGCGGCATCGTCCTGCCGGACACCGCGAAGGAGAAGCCCCAGCGGGGCACCGTCCTCGCCGTCGGCGAAGGCCGCCGCGATGAGGATGGCGACCGCATCCCGATGGATGTCCAGGCCGGCGACGCCGTCCTGTTCGCCAAGTACGCCGGCACCGAGTTCAAGCTCGAGG
Source organism: Chloroflexia bacterium (assembly GCA_013698285.1). Classification (GTDB taxonomy): domain Bacteria; phylum Chloroflexota; class Chloroflexia; order Thermomicrobiales; family UBA6265; genus JACCVE01. The sequence continues at coordinate 577 of JACCVE010000147.1, forward strand.
ACGAGGACCTCTTGATCCTCTCCGAGAAGGATGTCCTGGCCGTCGTCACCGACTAGGGCCACCCCCGGCCCCGGCCGGTCCCGGCCATCCTACCGACGTATCTAGCTTTTTAGAGGAGAATCCCCCCAATGGCGAAGGTCATCGAATTCAACGAGACAGCCCGCCGGTCCTTGATGGAGGGCGTCGACATCCTGGCGAACGCCGTCAAGACCACCCTCGGCCCCAAGGGCCGCAACGTCGCCCTCGACAAGAAGTACGGCGCCCCGACCGTCACCCACGACGGTGTCACCGTGGCGAAGGAGATCGAGCTCGAGAACCACTTCGCGAACATGGGCGCGCAGCTCCTCAAGGAAGCCGCCACCAAGACCAACGATGTCGCCGGTGACGGCACCACCACCGCCACCGTCCTCGCCCAGGCCATCGTCCGCGAGGGCATGCGCAACGTCGCCGCCGGCGCCAACGCCATGCTGCTGAAGCAGGGCATCGACCTGGCCGCCGCCGCCATCGTCGAGCGGATCGGCCAGACGTCCACCGAGGTCAAGGGCAAGGAAGACATCGCCCAGGTCGCCTCCATCTCCGCCGCCGACCGCGAGATCGGCGACCTCATCGCCGAGGTCATGGAGAAGGTCGGCAAGGACGGCGTCATCACGGTCGAAGAGTCCCGCGGCCTCGAGTTCGAGACCGAGTTCACCGAGGGCATGCAGATCGCCCGTGGCTACAATTCCCAGAACTTCGTGACCAACACGGAGCGCATGGAGGCCGAACTCGACGACGCCTTCATCCTCGTCACCGACAAGAAGATCTCCTCCATCCAGGACATCCTGCCGACGCTGGAGAAGGTGGCTGGCGCCCGCTCGCCCCTGGTGATCATCGCCGAGGACGTCGATGGCGAGGCCCTGGCGACCCTGGTCGTCAACAAGATGCGCGGCACCCTGAACGTCCTCGCCATCAAGGCACCGGGCTTCGGTGACCGCCGCAAGGAGATGCTGCGCGACATCGCCGTCCTGACCGGTGGCCAGGTGATCTCGGAAGAGGTCGGCCGCCGCCTCGACAGCGTCGAGATCCAGGACCTCGGCCGCGCCCGCCGCGTCGTCGCCACGAAGGACAACACCACCTTCATCGACGGTGCCGGCGAGGAGTCCGCGATCAAGGGTCGGATCGAGCAGATCCGCTCCCAGATCGAGACGACCACCTCCGACTTCGACCGCGAGAAGCTGCAGGAGCGCCTGGCCAAGCTGGCCGGTGGCGTCGCGGTCATCAAGGTCGGCGCCGCGACCGAGACCGAGCTGAAGGAGAAGAAGCACCGCGTCGAGGACGCCCTGAGCGCCACCCGCGCCGCGGTCGAGGAAGGCATCGTCCCGGGCGGCGGCGTCACCCTGATCAACGCCATCTCGGTGCTCGACGGCATCGAGGCCCACGGCGACATCAAGACCGGCGTGATGATCCTGCGCCGGGCGCTCGAGGAGCCCCTCCGCGGTATCGCTGGCAACGCCGGCCTGGACGGCGCGGTGGTGATCGAGATGGTCCGCCGCGCCCAGCAGGAGCAGGGCAACCTCAACGTCGGCTACGACGTGATGTCCGAGAAGTACGTTGACATGCTGGAAGCTGGCATTATCGACCCGGCGAAGGTGACCCGCTCCGCCGTCGAGAACGCCACCTCGATCGCGGGCATGATCCTGACGACCGAGGCCCTCATCTCCGACAAGCCAGAGGAGAAGGGCGCGGCCCCGGCCATGCCGGGCGGCATGGACTACTAGGACGGACCCCGCCCCGGCCCTCACCGGCCGGGGCCACCGCCCCATCACCGCCGCGTGGCAACCCGCCGCCACCGCAAAACCGCCGACACCACTCCAGAGGGACCGAGCCACCCGGCTCGGTCCCTCTGGTCTTTTTTAACCAGTATCGGGACACCGAACTTACCGATACGGCCCCAACGCTTCGCCGTACCGATTCATGAGCCCGTCATCGCACGAGGAGCCTCACCACCATCGTAGGGGAGGACCTCGTGTCCTCCCGGGTCTCCCCACCGGCACCGTCCGATGACCACGACCCAATGTGCCGACGAATTGATCGCTACCCATGTTTTCCCGGATCACCGCATTGGGATCAAGAGGCGACGCGCGTGCCCCACGCCACCGATGGGCACGCCGCCAGGGTCATCCCGGGCGCCCGATCACCGTCGTCACACTCCGGCCCCGCTCACTCCCCCGCCGCGTCGTCCTTCTCGCCGAACATTGGGGTCAGGATCTGCGGGAACACCCGGCGCCCGTACTGCTCGATGATGATCGCCTGCGTCGGGCAGGCCCGCGCCCCGGCGAACAACTGCTCCGGCGTCGCCGATTCGAGATCTTCCACGTACGCCACGCCCGTCTCCTCGTCGAGGACATAGACACCCGGCGCCACCGTCGTGCACTTCGCATTGGCGATGCACCGCTTCGGATCGATCCGGACCCGCATCCCGCTCCGCGCTTCTCCCACCGTGTCACTCTCCCCATCTAACCCGGACGCCC
>JACCVE010000156.1 GCA_013698285.1 Chloroflexia bacterium
GCCAGCGGCAGCCCGTCGAGGCGGCGAACGACCTCGGCGACGGCGGCCGCATTGGCATCCGTCAGAGTGAAGCCGGACCGGGCGGCTCTCGCCCGCGCGACGAACAACTGGACCGCTTCGCATCCCGCGATCACCTCGGCAGCGTCTCCACGGTCCATCACGGGCAGACCGAGCGGCGCGACGGTCACGACGTGCTCGCCCGACACGCGAAGCAACGCCCGGCTGGTCACTAGCAGCGTGAGTCTGGGGCAAGCGGCGACGAGGGTGACGAGGACCGGAGCCACGTCGATCACCTGCTCCACATTGTCGAGGAGCAGCAAGAGGGGACGGTCGTGCAGGGCCGCGACGACCTGCTCGATGACTGGACGATCAGCGGCCGTGCGCACGCCCAGGACCCCGGCGATGGTGGGGAGGACGAGGTCGGGGTCGGTGACTGGCGCGAGGGGGACGAGGGCAACACCGTCGGGCAAGCGATCCGCCAGGTCCTCCGCCACCCGGAGGGCGAGGCGGGTCTTGCCGACGCCGCCCGGACCGGTCAAGGTCACCAGGCGCACGTCGTCTCGGCGTAGCAGGGAGGAGACCTCTCCGATCTCTCGCTCCCGACCGACGAAGGAGGTCAAGGAACGGGGCAGCACCACGCCGATCCGTTCCCGGCCAGGGAAGACCAGAGGAAGACGTTGGTCATGTCCAGCGACGTTAGGATCGGCGGGCATCGGACCAGACATGGGCCGCTCCCTGCGCTTCGGCCACACTCCGAACACCCATCTTGCGCCGCTGGTCCGACCGCGTCAATCGCGATCCCACCCGACGAGTGCCCACGCCTCCTCGTCTCCCCTCAACCTTGAACAGTTACCCCGCCCGTCCCCCAGCCGCGCGTTCACCCCGATCCCGGGGGCCATGCTCTCCCAAACGACCCGTGCCAGGTCGTCACCTCGACGGCCGGGACGCACTTCCGACGAACAATGCCGCTGGTACGCCGGTGAAAGCCGCACCCCGGGGGCGATGGTCGGACCGCTGGCGAGGAACTCGGACGGCGGTCCGGCGCTAGGTCTCCGGGTCGTCGCCCCGGGGTGGTGGGGTGATCGGCAGCCTGACCCGGAAGACGGTCCGCCCCGGTTCGGAGACGGCCGCGATCGTGCCCCCGTGCTCCTTGGTGACGATGCGCCAGGCGGTATCGAGCCCGAGACCGGTGCCCTGGCCCTGCGGCTTGGAGGTGAAGAACGGCTCGAAGATCCGGGGCAGGATCTCCGACGGGATCCCCGCGCCACTGTCCTCGATCTCGACGACCGCGTGATCGCCGTCTCGCATCGTCTTGATGACGATGCGTCCTTTCCCGTCCATCGCGTCGATCGCGTTGTCGAGGATGTTGGTCCAGACCTGGTTGAGGGTGTTGCCGAACATCCGGATCGACGGCAGGGAGTGGTCGTACTGGCGATGGACCTCGACGTTCCGGAGCCGGTACGCGAGGATGGTCAGCGTGTTCTCCAGCCCCTCGTGGATGTCCGCGTCATATTCGGTGGCGCGGTCCATGTGCGAATAGCCCTTGATGGCCCGCACCAGATCGGCGATGCGCCGGCTCCCCTCGGCGACGATCTGCGTCGATTCGCCGATCACCAGCGTCTCGGTGAGCCAGGTGACGGCCTCGGAGAGCGTGGCCGGGGGGGTCTCGGCCGCGATGGACGCGAGCTCTTCCAGGGTGACCCCGGCCACGGCCAGCACGGGGGCGAGGTCCCAGGCGCGCTCGATGTCCCGGTCCTCCAACCAGGCCTCGATGGCCGATTCCGCCGTACTGATGGCGATGGGGTCCGGCTCGTGGTCATTCGTGCCGGCCGGGAGGACCCGGCGCGTCAACGCGTCCATCGCCAGCCAGAACGAGGGGGTGCAGACGGAATCGGCGAGCCCGCGCAGCGCGGTGTCTCGTCGTTGGATCGACTCTCGCAGACCGGCGTTGGCGCGCTGCACCGCCGCCACGGGGTTGTTCAGCTCGTGCGCCAGCCCGGCGGAGAGCTTCCCGAGCGCGGCCATCTTCTCCAGGTAGCGGGCCTGCTCCTCACGCTCCAGCAGCGCGGTGCGCTCCTCGAGTTCGCGGGTGCGCAGCCGCTCGGTAATGTCGCGGAAGAAGCCGTGGGTGGCGACCACCTCGTCGCCGAGGAACCGGGAGGTGACGCTGCCCTCGACTGGCACCACCCGCCCGCTCTTGGCGACGAATCGCGTTTCCAAGAATTCCACCGTCTCACCGCGGATCGCACGCATGAAATCGTTCATGCAGTGGGCGAGGAAGTCGGGGTGAATGATCTCGAAGACGGTCATCTTGGCGAGATCGTCATCCGTATATTCGAGCGCGTTGCGCCACGCCTTGTTCACGAACTCGAACGTGCCATCGAGGAGGACGCTCTGGATCATGTCCGAGGCGTTCTCGATGACCGCCTGGTAACGTTCTTCGCTCTCGACGAGCCGGAGATCGGTGGACGGTGGGTTCTCCTCGCGCATGAGGACCTCCAACGGTGGGTCAGCGGCCCCGATGGGCCGCGGGGCCGCACGAAAAACCAGAGCGAGCCCGCGCCGTACCTGCTTCGGGATCATAGACCCACGCTCGCCCGGTACTGCCAGATCGACATCACCGCCGTCGCCCCCTCCCCGACCGCCGTCGCCACGCGTTTGCCGGAACCCAGCCGCACGTCCCCGGCGGCGAACACGCCGGGGATACTCGTCTCCATGAGGTACGGGTCACGGTCGTGGCGCTTGTCCTTGGCCTCGCCCCTGGCCAGGACATCCGGCCCGGACAGGATGAACCCCTTCTCGTCGCGGGCGATCCTGCCATCGAGCCAGTCGGTACGCGGGACCGCCCCGATGAAGACGAACAGCGCGCCCGCCGGTTCGACCTGCCGCTCCCCGGTCACCGTATCGCGGATGACGACCCGCTCGAGATGCTCGCCGCCGCAGACCTCATCGACGGTGGCGTGGAACCGGATGTCGATGTTCGGCGTGGCTTGGATGCGCTCGGCAAGGTAGTGGGACATACTCGCCGAGAGGGCGGTGCCCCGGACGAGCATCGTCACCCGCTCGGCGACGGTGGCGAAGTGGATGGCAGCCTGACCGGCGGAGTTTGCCCCGCCGATGATGTGGATCCGCTCGCCGCGGACCGAGGAGGTCTCGGACGCCGCCGCGCCGTAGTAGACCCCTCTCCCCGTCAACTGGTCGGCACCGGGCACCTTGAGTCGCTGGTAGGAGACGCCGGTCGCGACGATCACCGAGTGGGCGCGCAGCTCGGTCTGATCGCCCAGGGAGACCCCGATCACCCCGGCGTGATTCTCGATCGAGACCACTTCCTGGGTGAGCAGGAACTCGGCGCCGAAGCGCCGGGCCTGGGTCATAGCCCGGCGCGACAACTCGGCACCGGAGACCCCGCTCGGGAAGCCCAGGTAATTCTCGATCCGCGTGCTCTGACCGGCCTGCCCTCCCGTCGCCTCTCGTTCCACGATCAGGGTACTGAGCCCCTCCGACGCGCCATAGACCGCGGCGGCGAGCCCGGCCGGTCCGGCGCCGATGATGATCAGGTCGTAGAGGGGCACCTCGGTATGGCCGCGGATGCCCGCCGTCTCCGCGATCTGCTGGGTGGTCGGCTGTTCGAGAATCTGTCCGTCCGGGAAGATCAGGACGGGGCAGCTCCCGGACGCGCTGCCGGACAACGCGAGCAACTCCGCCGCCTCGGGGTCCGAGGCGAGGTCCAGCCACTTGTACGGGACCTGGTTCCGGGCCAGGAAGTCCCGCGCGGCGTGGGATTCCGGGGACCAGCGATGGCCGATGACCCGGATCCCCTTGAACTCGGGCGGGTGATCGGCCATCCAGTCATCCAACAGGTCGTCGAGGACGGGGAACAGCCGCTGCTCGGGCGGGTCCCACGGCTTGACGAGGTAGTGGTCGAGGTGGATGTCGTTGATCGCGGTGATCGCCGCTTCCGTGTCGGCGTAGCCGGTGAGCAGCGCCTTCTTGGCATCGGGGAACAGCGGCATCGCCGCGGCGAGCAGCTCGATGCCGGAGAGGCCGGGCATCCGTTGATCGACCAGCATCAGCGCCACGGAATCGTTGGTCAGCTTCAATTGCCGCAGGACATCGAGCGCCCGTTCGCCGGACTCCGCCCGGATCACCCGGAACCGCTCCCCGAACCCGTGGCGCACGTCGCGGGCGATGGCCTGGAGCACTTCCCTGTCATCGTCGACGGTGAGGATGATTGGCTTGTCGACCATCAGATCCCTCCTGGTCGTCCGGGAATGCGACGATCGCGCTCCGTCCCGCCGGCTCGTCTACTCTCCCTGGTCGGGCGAGCCGGTGTCCGGCGAGCGGCGCCCGGCAGGGAGGCTCTCGCATGAGGTACGGCATTGTACGACCGTTCTTCGCGTGCGCGGACATGGCCCATGTGCCGTCCCGCTCCGACCGCACGTCGGGCGACTCGGGTTCGGCGCTGCCGCTCCCCACCCGCGTGAGCGGCGGCGGCGCTGGCGTGAGCGGCAGTCCCGCCACAGACCGCCGCGAACGCGGACGACCTTCCCGGGGCTGACGCGAACGGGGGCGAGGGCAGCGCACGCCGCCCCTCGAACGGAACGCCGGTCCGATCTCGACTGTAGTCCGACGGGCGGATCGAGGCATCGGTACGAATACCCTGCTCGGCCCCCGGCTGTACCTAATTCCGCGCACGGCATCGCCACGCCCCCGCTCGTGCGGCGGGACTCAGGGCCCGGGGCCGATACGGTCGCGACGGCGGTCGGTCAGGTGGGAGGGGGGGAATCCGGACCGACGAATCCGGCGTCGAGGGCGGCCCGGACGGCGGCGGTCCGCGTGCGGACGCCGAGCTTGGCGAGGACGCGGGCGACGTGGTGCTCGACGGTGCGCACGCTGAGGAACAGCGCCCCGGCGATCTCCCGATCGGGCTGCCCGGCCGCGAGGAGAGCCAGGACCTGGGCTTCCCGCCGCGTCAGGGAGAACGGTGGCGGCTCGATGGGAAGGGCGACCGGCTCCAACGCTTCGGCGATCGTCAGTTCCAGCGGCCGGGTGTGCCCGGCGTCCCAGGCGGCGGCGAACCGGTGGTCGCCGAGGACGGCGCGGATCGTGTTGGCTACGTGGCTCGCGCCGAACGCCTCTTCGGTCGCCGCCGAGGCACCAATCGCCGTGCGCAGGGCCGCCGTGGCTCCGAGGAGGCGCGCGGCTCGCTCCGGGTCACCACCGGCGACGAGGGTCTCGGCCAGCTTAGGGAGTTCGTAGACCACGGTCACCAGCGACCGGTCTTTCCAGGCAAGCGCGATCGCCTCCCGAAAATACCCCTGGGCGTGGGTAGCGTCGCCGCTCGCGAGCAGGTTCATGGCCAGCCCCTCCACCGCCCAACCGATGCCCCGCTCGTAGCCAGCGGTCCGGAGTAGAGCCAGATCCTCTTCCAACACCGCCGTCGCCCGAGCCGTCTCGCCCTGCCGTGTCAGGGTGAAGCCGAGATTGCCGAGACAGAGGGCCAGCCAGACCGGATCGCCAACCGTCCGAGCGATCTCCAACGCTTCCTCATTCACCGCCCGCTCGTCGGCGATATCCAGCCGGCCGTTCTTCACCAGGGCGACGTAGCTGAGGGCACGCATGAGACCACGTTGGTCACCGATCGCCCGCCACAGTGTCAGGGCTTCGTCCAGCCGCCGGACCGCCCGGTCGACATCGCCCACGGTCCAGGCGAGCAACGCGACGCCGGTCAGCGCGTCGGCCCGCGCCGCCGGTGCGACATCCCGGCCGCGCTCCAGGAATCGCTCGACCCACTCGTCCCCTTCCCGCGCGGGACCGCGACTGTGCCAGAACCAGGCCAGCGCCGCTGCCAGGCGCAGGCCAGTCCTGGCCCCGCCTTCCGTCGCGAACCATTCGAGCGCCACCCGCAGGTTGGCCCGGTCGTCCACCAGCCGGTCCATCCAGGACGGCTCATCGGTGGTGTTGTACCCAGAGCGTGCCGCCTCGGCCAGGTCCAGGCAGCAGGCGGCGTGCCGGCCCCGCGTGACCGTCTCCTCGCCGCTGGCCGCCAGCCGCTCGCCGGCGAACTCCCGGATCGTCTCCAGCATCCGGTAGCGCGCCGTCCCGTCGGGCCGCGTCTCCTGCCGCAGCAAGCTGGCGTCGATCAGCGCGGCCAAGCCGTCCAGGAGGGGCGAGGGCGGCGGGTGATGGGAGGCGGGTGATGGGGAGCGGTCGCCCCGCGTCACCCACTCACCATGATCCGCCACCCACTCTGCCGCCTCGCGGGTGAACCCCCCGGCGAAGACGGCGAGGCGGCGGAAAAGACCTTGCTCCTCTGGTGTCAGGAGGTCGTGGCTCCAGGCGATGGCGTCGGCCAGGGTCCGGTGACGGGCCGGGGCGTCGCGCGGACCGCCGGTCAGCAGCGGCAACCGGCGTTCGAGCTGCTTCAGCAGGTCCGCCGGCGGCAGCACGGCGATGCGCGCCGCCGCGAGTTCGATGGCGAGCGGCAACCCGTCGAGACGCTGACAGATCGCCGCCACGACCGCGGCCCGCTCCGGCGACAGGACGAAGTCGGCCCGCACCGCCCGCGCCCGCTCCACGAACAGGCGGATCGCCTCGTACGCCGTCACGTCCGCCTGGGCTGGGACGTCGGTGGACCGGGGATGGGTGAGCGGCGGGACGGCGACGCGATGTTCCCCGCTCACGCGCAAGACGCCGCGGCTGGTGACCAGCACCGTGAGACCCTCGCAGGCGCCGAGCAGCTCGGCCAGGAGCGGCCCCGCCCCAACGACCTGCTCGAAGTTGTCGAGGACCAATAGGAGCTGACGGTCTCGCAGAAAGGCCGTCAGCATCTCGGCCACCGGGCGGTCACCCTGGTCGCTCAGACGCAGCGCCTGGGCGATGGTCGGGCCGACGAGAGCCGGGTCACGAACGGCGGCCAGGCCGACGAAGACGACACCGTCGGGGAACGTCGACTCCAACCCGGCCGCGACCGCGAGGGCGAGGCGAGTCTTTCCGATCCCGCCGGGGCCAGTCAGGGTCAGGAGACGGATGCCGGGGCCACGCAGGAGCTCCCGGATCATCGCGATCTCGTGCTCGCGACCGATCAGCGTCGTGAGCGGGCGCGGGAGGCCGGGCACGGTGGCGACCTCCCGCCGCGGGAGGGCGATCAGCCGCGGCGGCGCCTGGCGGCCGCGCGCCGGCACGGTGTCAGAGGCCAGCCCGCGTACCCGAAAGCGTTCGAGTTCCTCTGGCGCGATCTGGTAGACGCCGGATCGCTTGGTCGCCGGGAGTTCGCCCCGGGCGATGGCACGGCGAATCGTGCGCTGGCTGACCCCCAGCGCGGCCGCCGCGGCGCCGGCCGAGAGCAGTTCCGGCGCGTCCGCGTCCCGCGCGGCGTCCAGTGTCCATCCCGCTGCCGACGTGTCCATAGCGCGCATTGTATTGCCGAAGCGCGGCGGCGACACAATGTGGAGGCGTTCCAGTTCCAGCCCAAGGCTGCCACTCCCGGCTCAGAATGGGGCGTGCTCGCGACGAATGGGATGGAGAGTCCCCGGCGTGTCGCCGTCGGGGACGTGTGGCCAGGATCGGGCAAGCACGTGGCGACCGCGGTCGGGGAAGGGGCGGCGGCCGTGATGTCGAGCTAGCGTTATCGTGGTCACGCGGATGGCCGCGACGCCGTCGTGACCGGCGAACACCACGCCCCGCGCGGGGCGTAGACACGTCCCCCGGACAGCGGACCATGGACATCACTCCATGGTCACGCGATCACGGGCGACATCGCACCCGGCGTGCGGCCGGGTGACCGCCCGCCCGGCGCCCGGCGACGACTTCCCGGCTACCACATCCCCAGTTCGTCCTTGGCGTCCTCGGACATCATGTCCGGGCTCCAGGGCGGACTCCAGACCAGTTTCACATCGGTGTCACCGATGCCGGGCAGGTCCTTGAGGGCATTATTGACCTCCTGGACGATGACCGGGCCGAGCGGGCAGCCGAGGGAGGTGAGGGTCATGGTGACCAAGACATCGCCGGTGTCGGAGACATCGGCGTCGTAGACGAGGCCGAGGTCGACGATGTTGACGCCGATCTCCGGGTCGTAGACGTTCTTGAGGCCCTCGCGGACATCATCTTTGGTGAAGGTAGCGGACATGGATCGATGCTCCTTGGGTTGGCGCGTTGGTGCTTGGGGATAGTGTAGACGGTAGGCGGCAGGCGTAAGGCGGAAGGCGGTAGATTTCCATGCCCCCTGCTCCCCGCCCCCTGCCCCCTTCGTTACTACCGACTTCCGACTTCCGTCTCATGGGATCAGGAGGACGGTGCCGGCGACAAAGGGGGTCGCGACGACGGCGAAGCGGAGGATGCCGCCCCGGGCGCGGCCGGTGAGGCGGGCGCCGGCGAAGGAGCCGGGGCCGAGGCCGATCACGAGGCCGAGGAGGTGGGGGGCGGAGACGTCGCCGTAGGCGGCGAAGGAGATCGCGCCGCTGACGCTGATGAAGATCAGGGTCACCATCGTGGTGCCGACGGTGAGGCGGAGGGGCATCTTGAGCAGGACCAGCATCCCGAGTTGGAGGAACGGAGTCATCCCGACGCCGAGGAAGGCGGAGGCCGCCCCGCCCGCCAGGCCGAGGCCGGCGACGGCGGCGTCGCGGCGCTCCGGCAGCGGGTCAGGGTCCACCTGGATAACGCCGGCCGCCTCCGCCAGGCGGCGGGCGTAGCGGAGGCGGACCCAGACCAGGACCGAGAGGAGCC
>JACCVE010000167.1 GCA_013698285.1 Chloroflexia bacterium
GGGCGCCGCTTGCTGCGCCCTTCTCAGGAACGGACATCTCGATGCGGAACGGTCGCCAGGTGAAAGGGCGCGGCAAGCAGCGCCCCTACAGGTTTGTCTACCCGGACGACGGGCATCTCGCGCTGACGCATCACCCGGATCCATGTATCGCTCGTGGGAGAGTCGATGAACGGCCCGCGCCATGACGCGGGTCCGCACGACAGCGAGTTGACGATCAGCGGAGGCGAACCCGTCCCCGCTCCCATGGGGTTGACCCTCGCCGCACTGTTCGGCTCGGTCCCCGCCCTGCCCGGGCGCGAGACCGTCGACTTCGACATCCAGATCCGGGAAGCGATGGAGGAGGAAGCCGATCGGATCGTCCGGGCACTCGGGGAACGGTAACGGATCACACCCTCTCGCCCGGCTGGGACCCAAGTCCCGTCCGGCGCGGTTGCCCTCCCCTGCCGGACCGGCTATGATGCGGCCATGCAAGACGAGCGAATGTCCCCCGGCGAGACCATGACCGGTGCGGGTCGGTCGATCCCGGTGAGCCTCCCGGCCATCGGTATCACCATTATGACTACCTGCCCCGCCGGTCGTGGGGTGGGTGGCTGACGCGCGGAACGCGGGACACCCACTCACACGGATCGGCAGGCGGTGGCGCGAGAGTGCCCCCGCTTTTGTGTTTTCCCGGCTGGCGGACGACGTGGTAAGCCAGCCGCGGTGCGACGGGCCGGAGATCACGCGACGAACGGGATGATGGGGTCAGGCGGGACAGGCCGGCCGTGATCCGGGACATGGTGGGACAGGCCCACGGGAGGCCGGTCCAGCCTGGTGCGCTCGACGCGGAGCGTGTGGACACGGGCCGGAAAAGGGCCTGACACGTCGAGGATTGCCAGGGTCGCACCCTACCGGGGGACGGGGGCCGGGATGAGGAGACCGCCATGATCATCCTGAAGTTCGGCGGCACATCGGTCGGGGACGCCCTGCGCGTCCGCGATGCCGCCGCGATCGTCGCCCTCCAGCCCTCCCCCCGGGTCGTCGTCGTCTCGGCAGCCTCCGGCGTCACCAACGCCCTCCTGGAGTCGGCCAGAGCCGCCGCCGGCGGGGATCTGGACCGCGCGGCCCGAGCCGTGGCCACGATCCACGACCGGCACCGCAACGTCGCCGACGCCGTGCCGGACGGGGCCGAACGGGCGGCGGTCCGGGCCGAACTGGCGACCCTCCACGCCCGCCTGGACGAGGCCCTGGCCGAGGTGAGAGGTGCCGGGCTCCTCTCCGACCGCCTCTCGGACCGGATCGTCGCCACCGGTGAGAAGGCGATGAGCATCTGCTTCGCCGCCTACCTCCGCGCCGCCGGGCAACCCGCCAGCCACGTCTTCGCCGACCGGGTCGTCGGCACCGACGACCGCCACGGCAACGCCCGCCTCGACCGGGCCCGGACCCGGGCCCAGGCCCACGAGGTGATCCGTCCCCTCCTCGACGCCGGCCAGACCGTGGTCGTCACCGGGTTCATCGGCGCCGCGCCGGACGGCGGAACGACCACCCTCGGCCGGGGCGGCTCCGACTACAGCGCCACCATCCTCGGGGCCGCCCTCGACGCCGACGAAGTCCAGATCTGGACCGATGTCCCCGGTGTCCTCTCCGCCGACCCCCGCCAGGTGAAGGGTGCCCGCGTCGTCCCCGTGATCAGCTACGACGAGGCCCAGGAGCTGGCCCACTTCGGCGCCAAGGTGCTCCACCCCCGCACCATCCGGCCAGCCGTGGCGCGAGACATCCCGGTCCGCATCCTCAGCACCTTCGCCCCCCGGGAGCCCGGCACCGTCGTCACCAAGCAGGCCGTCGGGACCCGGGTCAAGGCCGTCACCGCGCTGCGCGGCCTGATCCTGCTGACGGTCGACGTGCCGGAGCTGGAGGACCTGACGGGGGCGGCGGCGGTGGCCTTCGGCGTCCTCCACGCCGAGGGGGCGGAGGTCGCCTTCGCCGCCCAGGGCTCCTCCCGGCGGCGGATGACCTATCTCCTCGACGGGGTCACGGGCGGCTGCGGGCGCATCGGCGAACGGCTGCGTGCGGCGCTGCACGCCCTCGATGACCTCGACGCCGAGGTCGCCTGCAC
>JACCVE010000172.1 GCA_013698285.1 Chloroflexia bacterium
CCCGTCCGTCTCCCCCACCCCGAATCCGAGGAAGCGGTACAGACCGCCGAGGCGGGCTATTCGACCTACCGCGACAGCGTCTTCGAGACGGCCAGGATTTCTCGTGCCGGCTACGAGGAGTGGGTCGCCCGGCCACAACTGGTCCGCCAACGGGTGACGGATATCCTGCGGGGGGAAGTCGGCCAACGGGGCGAACAGGTCCGCGCCGCGCACATCCTGGTAGGCACCCAAGAACTGGCGCAACAGCTCCGACTCCAGCTCGACCAACCCGGCAGTTCGTTCGCGGACATCGCGTCCACGCAGTCCACCGACACCGCCAGCGCCGCGAACGGCGGCGATCTGGGCTGGTTCACGTTCGGCGAGTTGGTTCCCCCGTTCGAGGAGACGGCGTTCGGAGTACCTCCGGGACAGATCAGCCAACCCGTCCAGACCGAGTTCGGTTGGCACATCATCCGGGTCGATGAGCACGTCCTCGATCGCCCCTTCAGCGACGAGCAGATCACCGCGCTGCAAGACCGAGCCGTGCAACGGTGGCTCGACGAGAAGAGGGCCGGCGCCGACATCGACTCAGAGGTCGATCCGACCGCGACGACGGTGACATCGGTGTTCCAACCGCCCGCCGGCGCACCGGCACCCCCGTCGCCGACGGAACCTGTCGCGCCAGTCCCTGACGGACCGTCTCCGACGCTCGCACCATTGCCCCGTCCGCCGGGCTGAGTGCGACCGTAACCACATCACGAGCGGCGCTCGCCGGGTGTCGGCGGGGCCCCATGCTATCCTTGGCCGCGACGCGCCGGTTCGGCCGGCTCGTCTCACCGTGTCCCGGTATGGTCGGAGACATCGATACGACGGCCCCGAACAAATCGGGGGGAAGGAGGGGAACGCGGCATGGACGACCAGGACCGCCCGGACTCCTCCCGCCGGGCCGCGAACGGTCGAGGGTCGTCCGTACCCCGCCGGTCCGGCCCCCCGTCCCCGGCCGACCACGGCGTGTCCCCACCCCGTTCGAGGAGCGGTCGTCACTGGTCTCTGGACGCCGACGCCGCCGATCGCTATCTCCAGAGCCGCGAAACCGAAATCCAAGCCGATCCGGGACCGAACCACATCGATCACCCGTCGTCCGTACTCTCCTCCGGAGACGACCAGCAACGTCGTCGGACGCGCCCACGCCGCGAACGGCAACCCGACACGACCCCTCGACAGGGTCACTCGATCTCGAGTGATGACGTGGCCCCGGACATCGAACGGGTCGACCTCGTCACGACTGGACGGATCAAGCGGGCAGCCGGCACGTCCCGTCCGGGCGCCGGATCAATCGGGCGCCGGGCTCGCGACGGCGCCCGGCGCCCGTCCCCGTCTCGATCTCCGAATCTTCGCCTCCCCGCCGCCCTCCAGACGTCGTCGCTGCTCGGGGACCGGATCGCGGTCGCCTTCGGGGCGGCGGCGGTGTTCAGCGTGATCCTGATGTGGGTCACGATATCGTCCCGGATCGGGTCGCTCCCCGATTTCATCACGGTCCGGCGCGGGTCCGAGGGAGTGGCGACCCGCTTCGACGCCCCCACGGCCCTTTGGCAGATCCCGCTCGTCGCCACCGTCGCCACGCTGATGAACGGCATCGTCGCGTGGGTGACCCACCGGGGCGACCGCTTCGCGAGCCGCGTGGTCCTCGGGCTCACCGCGATGATCCACCTCTTGGTCTGGGTCGCCATCGTGCAGTTCGTCTGGTGAGCGTGGACGCGGCACGCTCGAACGGTCGCCGGTCCCCCCGGCCAACGCCGGTGCTCGCTCGGCGGCGGTCAGGTCGCGTCAGTTCCCCGACGACCGGGGCCGCGTCCGGCCAGGGCGGACGTGATGGCTAACCTCATCACGGTCGGACGCCTCATCGCGCTCTTCCTGATCATGGCCCTGGTCTATTGGGGCACCGCCGGGACGGTCGCCATCACGATGGTCGGACTGGCGCTCGTCATCGCGAGCGACGGCATCGACGGTTGGGTGGCCCGGCGTCGCAACGCGACGTCCACGTTCGGAGCCGTCTTCGACATCGCCGGCGACCGCATCGTGGAGACGGTCTGCTGGGTGGTCTTCGCCGACCTCGGTGCGGTGCCGATCTGGGTACCGCTCCTGGTGATCACCCGCGGCATCATCGTCGATGCCGTCCGCTCACTCGGCCTCAAGGAGGGCCTGACGCCCTTCGGCGAGCGCAACATGGCGAAGTCCTCCCTGACCCGGTGGCTCACCGCGGGACGGTTCGTCCGGGCCCTGTACGGCTATGCCAAGGCCTTCGCCTTCGTCTTTCTAGCGGGATGGGTCGGCCGGGAGACCAACCCGTCGGATGGGACGTGGTTGGAACCGTTGCACGACAACGTCGTCTATACCGTTCTCGGGTGGAGCGCGGTCTGGCTTGCCGTGGCGTTGACCATCATCCGGGGCATCCCCGTCCTGGTCGATGCCTGGGATTTCATCGTCCCACCGCGTGAGGTACCGGCAGAGACTCCGGTCCGCGACGGTACCGACGCTGATGCGTGAGGTGCTGCCGCAGTCGCCGGCCGATTCGACCGTGTCGCCGCCGGACAACGCCGCGCCGGCCGCCGCCGACGCCGCTGGGTCCCCTGACCAGACCGGGGTAAACCCGGCGGACGCGTCGTCTGGCCGATCGCGGCCACGCCGGACCGGTGCACAGTTCCGAGGTGAGCCCCGGCGGGAACTCCGGAGCCAGATCAGCATTGCCGTGGCGGTCACCATGTCCTGGGTGGCTTGGTCGTTGCCCCGGCCGGTGCGGATGAGGATCTCGGATCTCCTCGGGGAATGTCTCTTTCGATTGTCCCCGACCTATCGGGACAATGTCCGCGCCAACATTCGCCAGGTCATCGGCCCCGGTGTCCCGGAGCGGGACCTGACGAGGCTGGCCCGATCGGCGTTCCGGACCAGTGCGCGGAATTTTACCGACCTGATGACCACCCCGCGACAATCGCGAGCCCATATCGCGGGCTCATTGGACGTGGCGGGCGGGGACTGGTCGATCCTGGATCGGGCCCTCGGGCGGGGCCATGGCGCGATCATCGTCTCGGCCCACCTCGGCGCCTTCGACACTCTCGGGCACGCCTTGAACGCGATGGGGTACAAGGTCACGACGGTCACCGGCCGTACCACGGCCCGGTTCATCTACGACGGGGTGACCCACCTGCGCCAGGCCCACCGCGCGACGATCGTGGACGTGTCCCCCTCCGGCGTTCGCCAGGCCATCCAGGCGCTCCGCCGGGGCGAATGCACGGCGTTCGTGATCGACCGGGATTTCTTCCAGAACGGCAAACCGGTGACCTTCTTCGGCCGCCCGACCACCCTACCGCCAGGCGCCATCCGGATCGCCCGCGAAACGGGCGCACCAATCGTGCCCATCTTCGCACTGCGGACCCCGAACAGTCTCCAGACCTTCATCCACGAACCAATCCAGGTCGCGAAGACCAACGACCAGGCTCACGACATCCAGGCCGGACTCGACACCATGGCGGGGATCTTAGAAGGGGCGATCGGGGGACACCCCGATCAATGGGTCATGTTCCAGCGGGTGTGGCCATTGGCACCGGCCTCCCCCGTCCGCGTGTTCCCCGTCGGCTCCCCACTCGAGAGCGACCTGTTGGCACGCGTCGCCGCGTCGCTTCCCGACCGAACGCCCCATCGGCCACCGGGCCGGCGACGGTGGCGAGCGGGTCGGCGGCCCATAGGTCATACGGACCCGCCTCTTCCACCCGCACGTCCAGAAGCGCACCGATCTGATGGGCCCCCGGGATGAAGACGAGCCCATCGACCTCGGGGGCGTGACGCCGGGCCCGGCCGACCGATATGGGCTCCGTGCCGCCTAACTCGTCCTCCGCCTCCCCGACCCCTTCAACGAGGACCTGGATGGTCGAACCGACGAGGGCCCCGTTGTGAGCGAGCGAGATGCCGTTCTGGAGTTCCATGATCGCCGCCCGGCGCCGCTCCGCTACCTCAGCCGGGACAACATCCGGCAAGGTCGCCGCCTTCGTCCCCTCCTCCGGGGAATAGGTGAAGACGCCGACGTGGTCGAATCGCATCTCTTCGACGAAGCGATAGAGCGTCTCGAACTGGGCCTCGGTCTCGCCTGGGTACCCCACGATCAAGGTCGTCCGCATCACCGGGTCGGTCAACGACTCACGGGCGTGGGCGATCAGCCTCCGGGTCATATCGATGTCGCTGGGCCGGTTCATCGACCGCAGGACGTCGCGGTCGGCGTGCTGGATCGGCATGTCCAAGTAGGGCAGGAGCACGTCGTGCTTCGCCATCACGTCGACCATCTTGAGGGTCAGCGGGCTGGGATAGATATAGAGCATCCTGAGCCAGGCCAGGTCCGGCACCTGCTCGACGATCGATTCCAACAGTGCCGGCAGCCCGTTCTTCATCCCCAGGTCAGCGCCGTAGCGGATCGTGTCCTGGGCCACCAAGACCACTTCCCGAGTTCCGCCCGCCACCAAGTCCACGACCTCCTGCAGGACGTGGAGGGGACGCTTGCTGACCTGGCGCCCCTTGATGCTGGGGATGGTGCAGAAGGCGCAGGCGTGGTCGCAGCCGTCCGCGACCTTGACATAGGCGAAGGGGCCGGCCTCCGAACGCCGGAAGGTGGTCAGCATCCCCTCGCAGCCGGCGACCTCGGGCAGGTCAGGTTCGCCGAGCAGGCCACCGACCACCTCCCCGATCCGGTACCACTCGCGGGTGGAGAGGATGTGGTCGACCCCGGCCGGGATCTCGGTGGCGTGGTTGCCGAGAGCGGGCATGCACCCGGCGGCGATGACGACCTGTCCATCCTGCCGGCGGTCCATCACACCCTGGATGGCGTCGATCGATTCCTGCCGGGCCGCGCCAAGGAACCCGCAAGTATTGACGATCACGACCTCGGCCCCATCGGGGTCGGCGGTCGGGCGCATACCGCGCTGCCGGAGGAGATGCTCCATGCCGTCGGAATCGACCCGGTTCTTGGAACACCCGAGGGTGAGGATGTGGAACGCGTTGTCACGCTCGGTCTGCGGACGAGAAATCATCTGGTCTCCCGGTCGGGTCCCCGCCGGGGGCGGGGACCCACTGCAAAAGAGGTTGGCCCTGGCATGGCGATGGTCAGCGGTAGTTCGTGAACTGGAGGGCGATCGGTAGGTCATCCCGGCTCTTCAGCGCCTGGATCACCGCCTGGAGGTCGTCCTTGTTCTTGGCTTGGACACGGATGGCGTCACCCTGGATCTGCGGCGTCACCTTCTTGAACTCATCACGGATGCGCTTGGTCAGATCCTTGGCGATCTCGGTGGAGATTCCCTCTCGCAACGTGACCACCTGGCGAATCCGTCCACCGGAGGCCGTCTCCTCCTCGCCATAGTCGAGGATCTTCAACGAGAGGCCACGCCGGACGAACTTGCTTTCCAAGATGTCGCGGACCGCACCGGCGGTATACTCATTGTCGGTAGTCAAGGTCAGCTTGGATTCGTCGAGGACGAGTTCAGTGCCACTATCCTTGAGATCGTACCGCGTTTGGACGTCCCGCTCGGTCTGGTCGATGGCGTTCTTCAACTCTTGGCGATCGAAGCTGGACACGATATCGAATGACGCGACGGATGCCATGATGCACGCTCCCTCCTGGATGACAACGTCCCATTGTACCCCGGGCGCACCGCCGGAGGCTGTCCCGGTAACCGGCGACGTCGCCTCGGGGTCACGATCCCTCATCCCAGGTCGGGAACGACGGCTGAGGCGCCAACGCGGTCCGGTCTCGACCGCGTCAGCGTTCAAGGTCAGACGACGGGGCGACGCATGAGCAGTGACCGGGCGGTCCGGGAGGCGCCCGTCACGCGGCGGGTACGGCCCGGCGGCGATCACGCCCCCGCCGCCACTCCGCCGCGCGTGGTCTGGACCTTCCTCCGAATCCCCCTGCTCTTCAAGGTGCTGATCGCCAACGCGGCCATCGTGGTCCTTGGGGCGGTGGTCGGGACCTGGCTCACGGCGACCACGGTCCGGTCGGCGCCGGGCGACTCCGGGGTCGTGATGATCGGGGTGTTCGTCGTCCTCGGAGTCACGCTCAGTCTGGCGGTGAACTATGTCGTCCTCCGAGCGGCCTTCCAGCCCCTGCATGAACTGGAAGACGTCGCGGCATCGATCCGGCAGGGCGATTTCAGTCGCCGGGCCGAACCCGGGATGTTCGGCGACCCGCGCCTCTCCTCCCTCGTCTCGACCTTCAATGCCACGCTCGACGCGCTCGTCCGGGACCGGCTCGAACTGCGCCACCTCGCGTCCCAGGTGATTCGCGCCCAGGAACAGGAGCGGCAGCGCGTGGCCCGGGAGTTGCACGACGACACCGCCCAGGTCCTCTTCGCGCAACTCCTCCAGTTGGCCGCCCTAAAAAGGTCCCCGGTCGAGGACGTGGCCCGAACCGCGTCCGACTTCGAGCAGATGACCGTCGAGGCGCTGGAGAGTGTCCGGCGCCTGGCACTCGAACTGCGCCCGCCGGCCCTCGACGACCTTGGGTTGTTCGCGGCGCTGGAGGGCCTCGCACAGCGATTCTCGGACCAATTGGACATCCCCGTCGATGTCAGGATCCGTGGCCCCCGAACGCGACTCTCGGCCGAACTGGAGCTCGTGCTGTACCGCATCGCCCAGGAGGCGTTGACCAACGTCGCCAAGCACGCCCGGGCGACGCGGGCGGCGATCGACGTCGACCGTGCCCCGGACGGCCTGTCGCTCTCGATACGCGACGACGGTCGGGGCTTTGCCGTCACCGAACCGGCGAGCCCCGGCGCCGCGGGACTCGGCCTGGGGATCTTCGGCATGAACGAGCGAGCCGCGCTCGTCGGCGGCACGCTCAACGTTTGGCAACGCGCCGGTGGCGGGAGTGAAGTGTTCGTCTTCATCCCCATCGGAGCCGTGACCGCGATCGGAGACATGACGCGATGACTGCCACGACCACCCACCCAGGCCGGCCCGTCCGGGCCGAGGTCATCAGCGTCGTCCTCGCCGACGACCACGCGATCGTCCGGGCCGGCCTGCGTGCCCTGCTCGAATCGCAGCCGGACATGCGCGTCGTCGCGGAGGCAGGCGATGGTCCGGCCGCGGTGGAACTGACCCGCCAGCACGTCCCGGCGGTGGTGATCGCGGATTTGTCGATGCCCGGTGGCGGCATGGAGACGATCGCCGAGATCACCAAGCTCGGGCTCCCCACCCGCGTCCTGGTGCTCACCGTCCATGCCGAAGAACGCTACCTGCTGCCGGTCCTGGAAGCGGGCGGCTCCGGCTACGTACGAAAGTCAAGCGCCCATACCGACCTGCTCGACGCGATCCGGAC
>JACCVE010000178.1 GCA_013698285.1 Chloroflexia bacterium
GATAGGGTCGTTGGGCGAGCGCGTTGAGGTACTCCGGTAGGGACGCGAGGGCCATCCCATAATCCGTCGCCAACCCGACGAGGTTCCCCTCCATATACGCCACCCCGTGCGGCGTATCGGTGTACCAGACGAGCAGACGCTCGCCGTCTGGCGCCGCCCAGTAGAACGGCCGCCGCAGAACCTGGCCCCCGACCAGGTGAGGGACCGAGCGTCCCGCGTAGTTATGGGCGACGGACAAGTAGCGAACCCCGGCGTCGGTCAGGAGCGTGGCGAGCCCGACAGTGGCGCCGGGCACGTCGGTCTGCATCGCGGAGGTGATCTCCACGCCGTACTGTTCCCGGAGTTCGTCCGCTACCCACAGCTGACGGGCCAACTCGTCCAACGAGTAGGCCTCGGTGTGCATGCTGAAGGACAGCGCGTTGATCTCGATCCGCCCCTGCTTGACCCGCTCGAGGAACGCGTCGCGGACGGACGCCGGCCGAGACCCCAGCCAGTGCTGGAGCGGCCAGGTCACCTCGACGTTCCACCGGAAGCGACTCTCCTCGGGCCAGTCGTCCGTGGCCGCGACGAGGTCGAGGGCGGCATCGAGGTAGGCCAACTGACTGGCCAGGACGCTCGCCTGGGGATCCGTGTAGCCGATGTCGAGGTGGGAGTGGTGAATCAGGAAGATCGACCACTTCCTTTGCGGCGTCACGGTGATGTCGGCCTGGATCGGGGAAAGGGTTGCCCCAATGGCCTCTAGTCGGAACACCTCCGGTGTCTCGACTTCCGGCACCATCAGGTAGAGAGACGTGGGGCTGGGGCCGGCGGGCGCGGTGACGCGGTCGATCACGGTGTCACCACTCGAGATCGTCCAGGTGATCGCCTCTTGCTCGGTCTCCGCCCGCACCCAGACCCGGACCGCCTGGCGCAGTCGCCCGTCCTCAGTCCGCTGGAAGAGGGGGGCGTCGCTGACCCGTGCGGACAGGCCTTCCACCTCGATGTCGAACCCGGCCGTGTCCCCGATCAGCGCCGCACGGATGCGGTCGAGGTCCCAACGACGGTCCCGTTCGGTCTTACGCTCTGGCATCGCTCCCCCATCTCCTCGATAACCGCTTCCCCGACCGCTCGGGGTCAACCGCGCCGTTCGGCATTCTGCCACCCTTCCACGCTGTCATGGTTCAGGGAACATCGGACGTCGGGCACCAGAGTGGGGCTAGAGTCCGGACGGACCAAAGGTCTCTGAGCACCGGTGTGACTTCAGAGGAGGGGCAGACCCGCGATACCGACGTCGATCCGGGTGACGTGCCATCGGCCCAGGTTGGCCGTGAAGAGCTCCGTGCCGCGGAACGCGCAGTTGGTCGGGTAACAGAGGGTGTGCGCCTCGGGGTCGTCGATCAGTAGGTCAACCTGACCATCTGGCCGGGCACGGTAGAGACGAGAAGGTTCGTAGCAACTGATATAGAGGTTGCCCTCGATGTCAAAGGCCAGCCCGTCCGGAAGTCGCTCGATCCCTTCCACGAAGATCTTGGCCTCGCCCGCCGAGCCGTCGCCGCCGATCGGGATCCGCACGACACGTCGGGCGAACGTCTCCACAACATAGAGATGATCACCGGCGGGAGCTAAGGCCATGCCGTTGGCGAAGGTCAAGGGCCGGTCATACCAGAGACGGCCCTCGCCAGTCTCAAGGTCAAAGCGCCACACCCCCGGGCCAGGCTGCCCGGGGTCGTGACTATCGGAGACGTAGAGGCAGTCTCGACGAGTATCGACGACAGGGAAGTTCGGGATCCGGATCGACGCTCCACCGCCCCCGATCGCGAAGCGTTCCAGGTGGCCGGTCTCCGGGTCGAACCGGAAGACCGCCTTGTGCCCGAGGTCGCAGGTATAGAGCCGTCCTCGCTGGTCGAACGCCATCCCCAGGGTGACCCCCCCCGTGGAGGCGACGACATCAAGCACCGAACCGTCGGCGGAGATCCGGTAGATCTGGCCGAGCTCCCCACCGCACCAGATGTTGCCATCGCGGTCGACGGCGATGCCTTCGGGATGGAGGAGCCTGGGGTCACCCAGCGTCCCATCGAAGAAGACGGTCGCGCACTCCAGGGGAAGGACCGATTCCATGGCCGCACTCCTGTGTCTCGACCCGTCCTCATCGTCACCTCGCACGGGTGCTATCAACTGCGGCACTGCACGGGAACCACCGGGGACGGAGTCCTCCAACAACATGTCAGCGCAGGCTCGGCGTCAAACGCACCGCGGGATCGGCCCAGCGGTCGTTCGGCACGAGCGGGTACCACTCGGGCCGCCCCGGGTCGCGATCGTAGGTGTAGCCACCCAGCTCCTGGTACAGCTCCGCGTATCGCCGCAGCTTCTCCCGGTCGAGCTTCACGCCCAGACCGGGTGCGTCCGGGACCCGGATGCGACCGTCGCGATACGGCAGCTTGCCGCCGTCGATGATGTCGTCGGTCAGATGGTGATAGTGGGCATCAGCGGCAAAGGTCAGATTGGGCAGGGTCGCGCCGAGGTGCAGCATCGTGGCGAGCTGGATACCGAGTTCGCCGGACGAGTGGACGGCCACCCCGAGCTGGAAGGTCTCACAGACGGCGGCGGCCTTGACGCATGGCCGGATACCGCCCCAGAAGGTGGTGTCGAGCAGGATCACATCGACGGCAAGATCGAGGACGTTTGCGGCGAGCTGCTCGAAGGTGATCACCACCGTGTTGGTCGCGGTCGGGATATCGACCATGCTCCGGACGCGGCGGAGGCCATTGAGGCCCCAGGTCGGGTCTTCAAAGTAGTCGTTACGCAGGTCCTCGATCGCCTTGCCGAAGCGGATACTCTCCTCGACGGAGAGGGCGCCGTTCGGGTCGTACCGCAGGCGATCCGCCGGGAAGGCGTCCGCCAGCGCCCGATAGCAGGCCAGTTCGTGCTCGGGGGGGTAGACGCCCCCCTTCAGCTTATGGGTCATGAAGCCGTGTTGGCGCTTCAGGGCCCGGGCATGCTCGACCAATTGGTCCGCCGTGCGGACCTCGCCCTCCCCCGTCTCCGGATTGGCGTAGCGGAAGAAGAGGTAACTGGCGAAAGGCACCTCGTCGCGGAGTTTGCCGCCGAGGAGGTCGTGGACCGGGACGCCGAGCTTCTGGCCCACGATGTCGAGACAGGCGAACTCGATCGCGGCGTGGAGCTGGGTGCGGTTGTTGTAGAGGCTGGCGGTCGGGTTGAGGATCTTGAACCGCAACGCCTCCAACTGGATCGGGTCATGGCCCACGAGGTAGTTCTTCAGGCCCCGGAACGCGAGCTCGGCACTCTCGCCACCGCCTCCCATCTCCCCGAGCCCGAGATACCCATCGTCCGTCTCGATCTCCACGATGGTCCGGACGAAGCGGCCCCAATGGGCTCCGTTGCTGTGGAGCAGTGGCGCTTCTAGGGGGACCGTCACCGTGGTCGCCCGGATGTCGCTGATCTTCACCGGTCTCTTTCCCTCCCGGGGCGCTACTCGGGTTCGCGCTCGTGACCGTCTCACGGTGCCGGGATGGCCCAGGAG
>JACCVE010000185.1 GCA_013698285.1 Chloroflexia bacterium
CTCCGGGGCGAACCGCGAAACCCTCATCGCGATTGCGCAATGTGACAATCCCTGCCGACTGCCGACTGCCGACTGCCGACTGCCGACTGCCGACTGCCGACTGCCGACTCAGTCGTGCGTCGCCGTCAACTCGGCCACGGCGCCCACCATCTCGGAATGCGGCACGTGGTCGCGCTCCGACTCCCGCTCCTCCTCCAGCGGCAGGGCGCGTTGGGCACCTTCCGGGAGGGCGCGGCTGACGGCGCCGACGAAGTCCCGGAACAGTGGGTGGGGCCGGGTCGGGCGGCTGCGAAACTCGGGGTGGAACTGGACGCCGACGAAGAAGGGGTGATCGACCAGTTCCATGATCTCGGCCAGATGGCCGTCCGGCGAGGCGCCGCTGACGATCAGGCCGGCGCCGGCCAGGGCTGCCCGGTAGGCGTTATTGACCTCGAAGCGGTGGCGGTGGCGCTCGTGGACCGTCGCGTCGCCGTAGGCCCGGGCAGCCACGGTCCCCGGTTCGAGGCAGCAGGGCCAGAGGCCGAGGCGCATCGTGCCGCCCATCTCGACGCCGTGCTGGCCGGGCATCAGGTCGATCACCGGCGAGGCGGTGTCGGGGTCGATCTCGGTCGAGTTGGCGCCCTCCAGGCCGCAGAGGTTGCGGGCCACCTCGATCACCGCCATGTGCAGGCCGTAGCAGAGGCCCAGGTAGGGGATCTGGTGCTCGCGGGCGAAGCGTGCCGCCTGGACCTTGCCCTCGATCCCGCGCGGCCCGAAGCCGCCCGGCACCACGACCCCAGAGACCCGGCGCAGCGTGCGGTCCAGTTCGTCGGCCTCGATCGTCTCGGAATTGACCCAGACGATCTCGACATTGACGTCGTGGGCCAGGCCGGCGTGGGTGAGGGACTCGGCCACGCTCAGGTAGGCGTCGTGCAGCTCGACGTACTTGCCGACCAGCGCCACCCGGACGGACGAGCGGGGCTGCTTGATCCGGTCGACCAGGGCCTGCCACTCGTCGAGCACGGGTCGCTCCGGCAGCCCGAGGTGCTCGGCGATGTAGGCCCCGAGCCCTTCCTGTTCGAGCAGCAGCGGGACCTCGTAGATCGTGGCGGCGGTCGGCATCGGGATCACCGCGGCCGCATCGACATCGCAGAAGAGGGCGATCTTCTCCTTGGTCTCCGGCGGCATCTCGGCGTCGGTCCGGCAGATGATCGCGTCCGGCTGGATGCCCATCGAGCGCAGCTCGCGGACGCTCTGCTGGGTCGGCTTAGTCTTGTACTCTCCCGTGGTCCCCATCCGGGGCAGCAGGGTGACGTGGATATAGAGGGCGTTGCCGCGGCCGACCTCGCGCCGCATCTGGCGGATCGCCTCGATGAATGCCTGACCCTCGATGTCGCCCACCGTGCCGCCGACCTCGACGATCACCACGTCAGAGGCGTGCTGGCGGGAGGCCATTTGGATGCGGTGCTTGATCTCGTTGGTGATATGGGGGATCACCTGGACCGTGCCGCCGAGGTAGTCGCCGCGCCGCTCCTTGGCGATCACCGAGGAGTAGACCTGGCCGGTGGTGACGTTGGAGGCCCGGGAGAGGTTCTCGTCGGTGAACCGCTCGTAGTGGCCCAGGTCCAAGTCCGTCTCGGCCCCGTCGTCGGTGACGAAGACCTCGCCGTGCTGGTAGGGCGACATCGTGCCCGGGTCGACATTGAGGTACGGGTCCAGCTTCATGATCGACACGCTGGCCCCGCGGGCCTTGATCAGGCGGCCGATCGAGGCACTGGTGATGCCCTTGCCGATCGAGGAGACCACGCCGCCGGTCACGAACACGTACTTCGGCATCCCGCCCCCCTGTCTCTGTCCCACCGCTGGACGCCCCCGCCCGGCGGTATCCACGTCAGTCGTCCGCCCGGTCGTCGTCTCGCCGCGGCCCGTCGGGCCGGTCATGGTCATCACCGGCATCGCCCGTCACGAGTTCGGCGCGAGCTGGACCAGCCGCAGCGTGTCGGTCAGGTCGCTGTGGCGCAGGGTCAGCTTTTCCTCGGCGGCGGGCACCGCGAGGCCGAGGTGGCGGCAGAAGCCAGCCACGTCCTCGCGATCCTTATCCCCCGTCGCGGTGGCGAACTGCATCGGGATCACCAGGCGCGGCTCGATCTGGGCGACCAGCTCGGCCGCCCGGGTCGGGTTGAGCACCGGGCCGCCGCCCGCCGGGATCAGCAGGACATCGACCTTGGCCATCGCCTCGGCCTGCTCCTCGGAGAGGGTGTGGCCGAGGTCGCCCAGGTGGCAGATCACGAGCCCCTCGACCTCGATCAGGTAGATGGTGTTGTAGCCGCGCTCGGCGCCCTTGGCCTCGTCGTGGTAGGTGCGGATGCCGGTGACGAAGACGTCGTGCATCTCGTACTCGCCGGGGCCGGTGATGGTCTGGTACTCGGGCTTGACGGCGTTGAGGTTGGCGTGACCGGGGTGGTCGTGGGAGATGGTAACCAGGTCCGCCGTCTGGCGGGTCATCGAATAGCCGGTCTTGCGG
>JACCVE010000191.1 GCA_013698285.1 Chloroflexia bacterium
GGGTCGATACCCTGCTCGACGTCGTCGGCCTCCCACCGGAGACCTACCGACGACGCTACCCGTCACAGCTCTCGGGGGGCCAGCAGCAGCGGGTCGGGCTGGCCCGGGCCCTCGCGGCCGAGCCGACGACCATGCTGATGGACGAGCCCTTTGGTGCCCTGGACGCGATCACCCGTGGCCGCCTCCAAGACGAACTCATCCGGATCCACCGTCGCTTTGGCCAGACCGTCCTCTTCGTCACCCACGACATTGACGAGGCCGTCCGGCTGGCCGACAAGATCGTGGTGATGCGTGCGGGCAAGGTGGTGCAGTTCGACACCCCCCTCCAGATCGTGACACGACCGGCCGACGATTTCGTCGCCGAGCTGGTCGGCGCCGACAACGTGATCCGCCGCCTGGGTCTCATCTCGGTCTCGTCCGCGATGGTGCCACTGTCGCGGACGACGACCCCGGCCGACCCGACCGTCTCCCGGAACGCCTCGCTCCGGGCGGCACTGTCGCTATTGCTCGAGCAGGACCCCGACGCGCTGGTGGTCGTCGACGACGACGCCCGCCCCGTCGGCGAGATCACGCTGGACGCGATCCAGGCGCTGAGCACCACCGATGTCACCACGAACGACC
Source organism: Chloroflexia bacterium (assembly GCA_013698285.1). Lineage (GTDB taxonomy): Bacteria > Chloroflexota > Chloroflexia > Thermomicrobiales > UBA6265 > JACCVE01. The sequence goes on from JACCVE010000191.1 coordinate 622, forward strand.
TGGCGCCGATGACCGCGGCCGATGACCGGTGAAGCCTTCGGCGGCGGCACGGTCGCCCATGGATCGTCACGATCGACATCGGCACCGGAGCGCCCATGGATGACCTGAGCCTCAGCTACCTCTTCGAGCACCCGGGGGAGATCTTCGACCTCGCGGTCGAGCACCTCGTCCTGTCGGTGACGGTGATCGTCCTGGGCTTCGGGATCGCCCTGCCGCTCGGCCTGCTGGCGACGAGGTTCCGGCGCCTCACCCTGCCGCTGCTGGCGTCTCTCGGGGCGCTCTACACGGTGCCCAGCCTCGCGTTCCTGGCCGTCTTGATCCCGTCGCTGGGACTCGGCCGCGACAACGCCATCGTGGTCCTGGTCGCCTATGCCCAGATCTTTTTGGTCCGCAACATCGTGGCGGGGCTGCGGGGGGTGGACTCACCGACGCTCGAGGCGGCACGGGGCATCGGGATGACGCCGTGGCAGGTGTTCCGGCAGGTCCGGTGGCCACTGGCGCTGCCGATCGTGATGGCAGGGATCCGGACCGCCCTGGTGACCACGATCAGCCTGGCGACGATGGCTGCGGCCGTAGATGGCGGCGGCTTAGGCGAACTGCTCTTCATCGGCCTCAGCCGCATGTCCGCACCACAGGTCGGCCTGCCGATGGTCTTGGCCGGTGCCATCGCGATCACCGCCCTGGCCATCCTCTCCGACCTCGTCCTCCGCGTCGCCGAGCGGCAGACCACCGCAACCCGGGCTCGCCGCGCCGCGCGGTGACCGTCCGTCGCGCCCTGGGTCCCACCCAGACATGCCAGACCAACGCGGTGCGAATGGCCCGTCGCCCCCCCTGCCCAGCACGCCGGTCCGTTCGGCCGTCGCCCTGGGGGTGACACTCCCTACCCCTCGCCGCCCTGGCATGACGCGGCGATTCGGGACCGAGGGGCCATGTCCGAACATGCCCCTCGCGGTGTACCCTCGCCGGTGACGCTGCCCACGATCGCCGATGCGGTGGGCGGGGCGCTGGGGGAGACATCCGGGTGGGTTGGTTTCACGATCTCCGACTGCGCTGGAAGATGCTGATCGCCTTCGGCTCGGTCATGGTGGTCACGATCTGCCTGATCGGTCTGGTCTACCTCAACGCGCGGCAGAGCCAGGCCACCGCGACCTCGGTCGAAGACACCTTCGCGGACATCGCGGCGATCGATGCGACCTACGCATCCGTGATCGACCTGCAGAGTGGGTACCGGGGCTTCCTATTGTCGGGTGACATCGCCTACCTGGACCCGTATTTCGCGGCTGCCGCCCAATACCCCGCCCAGATCAGCGCACTCCGCACCCGCTCCGACGGTGATCCGGCTCAATTGATCCGGTGGGACACCGTCGACGTGGCAGTCCAGCGATGGACCCGGGATGTCGCCGAACCCGGGATCGCCCTGCGCCGCCGGCTCGACGCTGGGGCCGAAACGACGGGACCCCCGGTGGGCGACGCCATCCAGGCGTGGACCATCTCCAGCGATGGGGAACGGATCATCGAGGGCATTCGCCAGTCCCTCGGCGATGCGCTCTCCGTCGAACGAACCCTGCTCGACCAACGGTTGGCCGCGCGGGGATCCGCCGACGACCGGCTCCTCCAGTTCATCCAAGCCGGCCTCGTCATCGCGGTCGTGGTCGGCCTGGTCAGCGCCCTGGGGCTGACCAGGGAGTTCGGCCGGCCCCTCGACCAACTCGCCACCGCGTCCCAGCGCCTCGCCGCGGGAGCGTTCAACGAACGCGTCCCCACCCGCCGGGGTGACGAGATCGGCCTGACGGGGATCGCCTTCAACATGATGGCGGCCCGCCTCCAGACCGTCTTCGCGGATCTGGAGGCCGCCGCCCAGGCCGCCACCGCCAACGAGGTCCACGTCCGCGCCGTCATGGACAGCGTCACCGACGGGATCCTGACCTTCGACGACCGGGGACGGATCCTGTCCTCCAACCACGCCACCGGGACGATCTTCGGATACGAACCGTCCGACCTCATCGGGTTGCCCGTGATCTCGCTGCTGACCGGTGGCATCGCCGTCGATGACACGGGCAAGGTGGTCGCGCCCGGCACCGGCGACCTGGCGATCGGGGTCGGTCAAGAGGTCCAGGGGCGCTTCAAGGACGGCAGTCCGTTCCCGGTCGAGCTCGTCGTCAGCCACCTCCGGCAGAGCGGCCAGAAACGGTTCATCGGCGTCGTCCGCGACATCACCGGGCGCAAGCGTGCCCAGGCGGCGATCGCGCGGGAGCGCGACCTCCTGCGGACCCTCATGGACCAGTCGCCGGAGATGATCTACTTCAAGGACATGGCGTCCCGGTTCACCCGGGTGAACCGGGCCACGGTCGACTGGCTCGGTGCCGCGTCGCCTGACCAGGTGATCGGCCTGACCGACTTCGACTTCGTCAGCGATGCGGCGGCGGAACGGCGGATCGCCGAGGAGCAGCAGGTCTACGCCACCGGCCAGCCACGGTTCAACACTATCGAGCAGATCCCGGGAACCGACGGGGAGCCGCGCTGGTTCCTCTTCAGCCGGGTCCCCCTCCGGAATCACCAGGACGAAATCATCGGCCTGATCACCAACGCCCGCGACATCACCGAGATGCGCCGGACCGACGAATCACTCCGGCGCAGCGAAGCCCGTCTGCGGCTCGCCTTCGACGCGGCCCAGATCACGCCCTGGGACTTCGACCTGACCGGCCGGGACATCGCCTGGGCCTCCTCCCGGCCACTCTCCCCCGGCGACGCGGCGGGACCCAGGGAGTCGGCGTTCGAGACCTTCATCGACCGGGTCGCCCCGGCCGACCGGGCCACCGTCCGGGAGGCCTTCGCGGCGGTGGCCCGATCTCATGCCGACCTGACGGTCGAGTACCAGCTCGCCGGACCGGGACCATCCCCCCGGTGGGAGGTGGCCCGCGGCCAGATCGTCCGGGACGACGAGGGGCGACCGGTCCGGATGATCGGGGTCTCGCTCGACCTGACCGAGACGAAGCGGTCCGAGCGCGCCGTGCGGGACAGCGAGCTCCGCCTGCGCCGGTTGTCGGAGGCCACGTTCGAGGTGGTCATCCTGCACGACCACGGGACCATCCTCGACGCGAACGCCGCCATCACCCAGACGTTTGGCCACGACCGGGGTGACCTGGTCGGGACCGCGCTGACCGACCTGATCGCGGTCGGTTCGCGGGAGCGGCTCGCCTCGTTCCTGGGACGCGAAACGACGGACCCGGTGGAATTGACCGGGCTGCGCCGCGATGGTTCGACGTTCCCGCTGGAGATCCGTGGCCGGTGGGTACCCTCGGGAGGCACCATCGTCCACGTCGCCGCGCTGCGCGACATCTCCGACCGCAAACACGCCGAGGCGGCCCTGCACGAGAGCTGGCAGCGGTACCGGGACCTGTTCCAAGAGGCCGAGCGCCAGGCCCGCGAGCTGGCCGTGCTCGACGATGTCCGGACCGCCCTCGCCATGGAACTGGACCTCCGCGAGATCTTCCGGACGGTGGTCGACTCCACCTCGCGCACGTTTGGCTTCACTCACGTCAGCGTCTACCGGCTGGACGGGGACACCCTGCACCTCCAGCACCACACCGGCTATGCCAACGTGTTGACCGAGGTACCGGTGGCGGACAGCGTCCTCGGCCGCGTCGCGACCTCGGCAGAACCGGTCTTCCTCCAGGACGTCACCGCCGATCCCACCTTCCGGGCCGCGGTCGAGCACATCGTCTCCGAAATCGCGGTCCCGATCCTGGACGGGGAACGGGTCGTCGCCGTCCTCAATGTCGAGTCGGTCCATGACCATCACCTGACCCGGGACGACCTGGATTTGCTGATGGCGGTCAGTAGCCAGGTCAACATCGCCGTCAGCCGGGCCCACCTGCACCAGGAAGTGCAGGAACGCGAGGCCTACTTCCGCTCCCTGGTCCAAAACGGCACCGACCTGATCACCGTGATGTCCGTGGATGGGCAGATCGGCTACGTCAGCCCCGCCAGTGAGCGCCTCTTCGGATCGCGCCCGCGGACGACGATCGACGATTGGATCCGGGGCCTGGTCATCCCGGATGACGTCGCCGCGCTGGAGGGGGCAATGGCCGAGGCGCGCCAGACCCACGGCGTCACGGTCCGGGTGCCGGTGCGGGTCCAGCTCGACGATGGCCAGATCCGGTCGCTGGAGACCGTCATCACCAACCGGTCCGACGACCCGAACGTGCGGGGATTCATCTTCAACTCCCGGGACGTGACGGAACACCGCGAGGCGGAGACGGCCCTGGTCGAACAGGCCAAGCAGGCCGAGCAGGCCCGGGGAGAGACCAACGCGATCCTCGACGCGTCGAGCGAGGCGATGATCCTGATCGCCCCGGATGGGCGGATCGTGTCGGCCAACCGCCGCTTCGGCGAACTCTTCGACCAGGACATCACCGAGGTATTCGGCCGGAGCATGCGCGACTACCGCATCGAGACCGAACGCGTCTTCGCCGACAGCGAGCGATTCCTCGATATCCTCCGGACGACCCTGCACGACACCTCGGCCCGGGTCACGGAGATCCTGACCCAAAGATATCCCGAACACCGGGAACTCGCCCTCTTCTCCAGCCCCGTGCTGGCCGCCGACGGGGAACACCTGGGACGATTGTTCGCGTTCCGGGACGTAACCCAGGAACGCGAGGTGGACCGGATGAAGACCGAGTTCGTCTCGCTGGTCAGTCACGAGCTGCGCACCCCCCTGACCAGCATCAAGGGCTATGTCGACTTGCTCATGGAAGGGGAAGTCGGCCCGCTCAAGGACGACCAACGCGAGTTCCTGGGCATCGTCGGCAGCAACGCCGAACGGTTGGTGGCGTTGATCAACGACCTGCTCGACATCTCCCGGATCGAGGCCGGCCGCGTCGAGCTGCAGCGGGCCCCCCTCGACTTCTCGCGCGTCGTCGCGGGCGTCCTGGCCTCCCTGCGGCCCCAGATCGAGGCGAAGGGCCAGCAGATCGAGGTCGCGTTGCCCCCCGGCCTGCCACCCATCGACGGCGACATGGACCGGTTGATCCAGATCCTGACGAACTTGGTCGCCAATGCCCACAAGTACACGCCCGCCGGCGGCCGGATCACCATCTCGGCCCGGGCCGGCCAGGGCCGCCTGGAGTTCAGCGTCGCCGACACGGGTATCGGGATGACCGATGCTGACCAGGCCCAACTCTTCACGAAGTTCTTCCGGGCCCGCAACCGGACTACCCAGGAAGTCGGGGGGACTGGCCTGGGCCTCACGATCACCCGGTCACTGATCGAACTCCACGGCGGCGAGATCACGGTCTCCAGCGCCCCGGACCAGGGGTCCCGCTTCACGGTCAGCCTGCCGACATCCCGGGGAACCACGGCGTCGCTGGTGTTCCCAGAGGCCTTTCAGCCCCTCGGTGGTACGATCCTGGTCGTCGAGGACGACACCGACATCGCCCACCTGGTCCGGCGCTACCTCGAACGGGCTGGCTACACTGTCCACAACGCCGCCGGGGCCGAGATGGCGCTCGACATCGCCCGCGACGTCCAACCCGACCTGATCACCTTGGACGTGATGTTGCCGAAACACAATGGGTTCACCCTCCTCAACTGGCTGAAGGATGACCCGAGCACGCGCCAGATCCCGGTGATGATCCTTTCGATGATGCCGGACGACGGCCATGGCCGGGAACATGGGGCAGACGACTACATGGTCAAACCCGTTCACGAGCGAGCCCTGCTCAACCGTGTCAATCGCCTCCTGACCCTGCCCACGAGCCTCTCACGGATCCTGGTCATCGACTCCGGGGATGCAACGCACCAACTGGTCCGGTCGTACCTCTCCCACACCCGCATCGCCGTCAGTAACGCGCGCGACCTCACGACCGCCTCCGGATGGCTGGACCGCCACGACTTCGATGTCATCATGCTCGATGGCCGGCTGCTCGACCCCGGACACGCCCCTACCCGATCCGGGATCCACCCCCCGGACGACGCCGCACCTTCGGCCACGGTCAGGCTGCATCACCAGTTGACCACGACCCCGGTCGTCCTGTTGACGAGCCGGGACACCGGCGGGACCGCCAGCGGTGCCGTCGATGGAGACATCAATGGAGATGCCATGGGACAGGTCGGGGATGACGCGGCGATCCGCGAGCGCCTGACGGTCGTGGCGACCCTGCAACGACCCTTCACCGAGGCGTCGTTCGCCAGCGTAATCAAGCGGGCCGGGATCGCCGGGCACCTCGTCGCCGGCCTTGCCGAGCAGGGGGTCGCGCGATGACCCGGCGTATCGTCGTCGCCGACGATGAGGCCGACATCCGGCGGTTGATCGCCTTCACGCTGCGGCGGCGCGGGTTCGAGGTCGCCGAGGTCGGGGCGGGCGACATGGCGCTCAACCTGATCCGGGCCCGGCTACCTGATCTGGTCGTGCTGGACATGATGATGCCCGGCCTGACCGGCCAGGAGGTCGCTCGCGCCCTCCGGGCGGACCCCACCACGGCGATGATCCCGATCATCATGTTGTCGGCCAAGGGGCAGCTCGCCGAGGTTCGGCAGGGGATCGCGGCCGGGGCCAATGCCTACCTGGTCAAACCCTTCTCACCGAGCGGGCTGGCGGCGAAGGTCGAGGAGCTCCTTGGCCCGACCGTCGCCGATCCCGCCCTGCCCACCTCGACGGGCCACCGGGGATCGCATGGCTGAGACGACCGAACGCCAGTTATCCGGCGCCTTCGACGCCACCGGTGTCCGCGTCCTGGTCGTCGACGACGACCCGTCGATCAATCGTCTCCTCCAGGTCCGCCTACGGGCGCGCGGCTTCCAGGTGGAGACCGCCTTCAATGGCGAGGAAGCCCTCCGCGCCCTCGGTACCGACCCTCCGGACTTGGTACTCTGCGACGTGTCCATGCCCGGCGCGAGCGGGCTCGACGTGCTCGCCTGGGTCCGGCGGGAAGCGCTCGACCTCGCGGTGATCATGACCACCGCCTATGGCTCGGAGCAGGTCGCGGTCGACGCGCTGCGCCGGGGGGCAGACGACTACCTGCGGAAGCCCTTCGACCCCTCCGAGTTCCACGTCGTGATCGACCGCACCCTGAGCCGGTTGCTCCTCGGTCGTCAGAATGCGGAACTCCGGCACCAACTCGACCTCCAACGCCAGCAGCTCGAAGCGGAGCTCGACCGGGCCAGTACCGTCCAGGCCGCCTTGCTGCCACAATCGGTCCCCATCGTCCCCGGCTATGACATCGCGGCCGTCTGCCTGCCCGCCCGCCAGGTCGGGGGCGACTTCTATGACTGGCAGCAGCGACCGGGCCCCAGTCTCCTCGTCTCGATCGGCGACGTGATGGGCAAGGGGATGCCGGCCGCGATCCTGATGGCGACCGTGCGGACCGCGTTCCGCGCCGCCACCGATCGCGTCTCCGCCCTGGAGACGGTCCTGGCGGTCGAGCGCGCCCTGGCCGACGACCTCGCCAATGCCAATAACTTCGTCACCGCCGTCCACGTCCGGCTCGACCCGGCCCGGCATACCCTCGACTACGTCGACGCCGGTCACGGCTACGGGTTCATCTGCCGGTCCGGGGGGGCGATCGAGCACCTGGCCGAGCGAGGCCTGCCGCTCGGGATCGGCACCGATCTCACCGGTCCCTGGCACCGCCGCCAGACCAGGGTGACGATGCACCCCGGCGATGCCCTCGTCATGCACAGTGATGGCCTCGTCGATGCCCCGATGGCGAACGGTCTCGACATCCCCGCCCTCACCACCTCGCTGCTCGACGCCGGGCCGGCCGCGTCGACGGTGTCCGCCCTGGCCGAGCGGGTCGGCGGAGGCCTCAACCTCCCCGATGACCTGACCATCGTCATCGTGCGGCGGCTTCCCATCCCACATCCGGCGGCCGCCGTGCCGGTCGATTGATGCGTTTCGTCAATGAGGTGGGGAGATCGGTCCATGAATTGTCCAGCACATCACTTCCCGCGCACCGGCCCATACCCCCTGCACGACCATCCGCTCGTCCCGGCCCAGGTCGTCTTCGCGACGGCCGAGTCAACAGTCGTCGTGGTGGAAGCGCACCCCCCTTGCGCTCCACCGCTCGACCCCGCGGCAGGTGGGCGGATCGGGTCGTGCAGTCCGCTCGAGCTGATCGTCGCGAGAGTCCTCCCCCATACGGCGACGCACCGCGCGGCCGCGGAACCGATCCTGCCCAGTGACCTCGCCACGACCTGACGCGCGGGGATGCCAGACCACGGGGCGCGTCCCGGAAACCAGAGGGTGACCAGAAGATGGATGTCACGATCGAGAAGCGAGACGATGAAACCGCCATCGTCAGTTTGACGGGGCGCCTCGACTTCGTCACGGCCGGCGTCGTCCGGCAGCGCATCGTCGATACGATCACGGACGGTCACCGGCGGCTGGTCATCGACCTCGCCAGCGTCCCGTTCATCGACAGTTCGGGGCTCGGTGCCCTGATCGGCGGGTTGAAAGCGGCGCGATCGGCCGGGGGCGACCTGCGCATTGCCCGCGCCCCGGAACAGATGAAGGTGGTCTTGGCCCTGACCACGCTCGACCGGGTCTTCACGACCTACCCGACGATCGACGATGCGCTATCGGAATATGGCTCGTGATGTACCGATACGTGCCGACTATCGATCTGATCTACCCCCTCGTCCAGGTCGAACCGAGGTGATCCCCGCCATGGTCCCCGACAAACCCGACCGCGCGCTCACGAGCGAGGTCATCGCGATTCCCACCCGTCCCCCCGACATGGGCTCGGTCCATGATGCCTTGGCCCGCTTCTGGTTGGGCGTCACCGCTCACCACCACGGGGCGATCGAAACCCGATGGCAGGTCGAGTTCGAGACGGCCGTGGGTGAGATCGTGGCGAATGTCGTCCGCCACGCGCATCCGCCCGACTCGGTGCCGAACCCGGTACGGGTCATGTTCCACCTCTTCGAGGACCGGATCGAGGCGCACTTGCTCGACCATGGCATCCCCTTCGTCGATCCGGGCCCGCGCGCCGCCGCCGTCTACAGCATCGATCAATTGCCGGAGGGCGGCTGGGGGCTCGACCTCGCCCGGGGTCTCGTCGACCACCTGCTCTACGAGCGCGGCGACGACGGTACCAATGCCTGGCGACTGGTCAAACACTTCTCCGGGGCCGCGCCGGCGGACACCACGACCACGGCCTGAGCG
>JACCVE010000226.1 GCA_013698285.1 Chloroflexia bacterium
GGCTCCCGGCGGCTATTGCACCGACCTCCCGGTGCGGCAGCGCCCATTCATCTTCATGAACGCGGCCGGCACCACGGGCGACGTCGAGGTCATGCTCCACGAGGCGGGACACGCGTTCCATTCTTTCGAGAGCTTCCACCTCCCCTTCGCGTTTCATCGCTTCCCGGGCTCCGAGATGGCCGAGGTGGGCTCGATGGCCATGGAACTGCTCGCGGCGCCCTACTTGGGTCAGGACGAGGGGGGACCGTACGCGACCGCCGACCTGGCCCGGGCCCGCGTCACCCAGCTCGAGGGCATCATGGTGACCATGCCCTGGATCGCGGTCGTCGACGCCTTCCAGCACTGGGTCTACACGGACCCCGATGGCGCCGACCGGGACGCCCGCGACGAGGCGTGGGTCCGCATCTTCGAGCGATTCAATCCCGGCGTGGACTGGTCCGGTCTGGAGTCCTTTCGCCTCGCCCGCTGGTACCGCCAACTGCACATCTTCCAGTACCCGTTCTATTACATCGAGTACGGTCTGGCCCAACTCGGCGCCCTGCAAGTCTGGCGCAACGCGATGCGGGACCAGGCGGCCGCCGTCGCCGCCTACCGGGGGGCCCTGGCCCTCGGCGCGACCAAGCCGCTGCCGGACCTGTTCGCCGCCGCCGGGGCCAACTTCACGGTCGATGCCGGCGAGGTCGGCGACCTGGTCGCGATGATCGAGGGCGAACTGGCCCGGCTAGACGCGCTCGACGCTTGACGTTCGACGCCTGACGCTCCGCCGGCACGCGCGATGGGCCATCGCTGCCATGGCGGGCGTCAGGCACTATCCGTCTCGACCGAGGTTCCCCCGGCGTCGTCCCCGGTGGTGAGGTGGACCACCGTCTCGACGTGGTGCGTGCGGGGGAACATGTCCACCACGCTGCACCGTTCGATCTCGAAGCCCGACGCTAGCAACGGGCGCAGGTCCCTCGCCAGCGTCGCCGGGTCGCAGGACACGTAGACCAGGCGGCGGGGACGCAGGCGCAGCAGGTGGCCGACGACCCCCGCGCCCAGCCCGGCCCGGGGCGGGTCGAGGAGCACGACGGCCGGTCGGCGGCGCTTGTCCCAGCCATGGAGGAAGGTCTCGACCGCGACCGGTCGGACGCGCGCTCTGGTCATCCCCGCCGCGTCCAGGTTCTCGCGAGCATAGGTCGCCGAGGGGGCGTGAGACTCGACCACGACGATGTCGCGCGCCTCCCGGCCCGAGAGCGTCGCGAAGAGCCCGATCCCGCCGTAGAGGTCGAAGACCGGCCCCTCCTCGGCCGGCCAGCCGGATAGCGCCCGGTGGACCAGGTTCGGCATCGCCGGCCGGTTCACCTGGAGGAAGCACCGGGCATCGAGCCGGAACGGGGTGCCGAGGATGGTGTGGGTCAGGACCGTCCGCGACTCGCCGGGCGGCGGCGGGATGAAGTCGACCGCCGTGTCCCCCGCGATGGCCCGTACCACCCCGGCCGGGGCGACCACGTCGTTTCTCCGCAGCTTGGCCCTCAATCCACCCAAGACCTCGTCCAGCGCGGGGACGACGAGGGGGTCGTGCTCCAGGTCCACCACCTGGTGCGAGCCACGCAGCCGCTGGCCGATCTCTCGCCGGCCCAGGTCGACTTGCCACTCGACCACCGACCGGTATTGCCAGATCTCGGGGGAGGGCACGGTCTCGATCGCGGGCATGTCTTCGACCCCGGCGATGCGGCGCAGGCTGTCCTCGACGATGCCGCGCTTGGCGGTCAGTTCCGCCTCGTAGGTCAGGTGTTGGAGGTCGGCCCCGGCCCGGGCGATGGCCGGGTGGGCGTCGGGGATGCGGTCCGGCGACGGGGTCACGATCGCCGCGATCGAGGCAAACGCTGCCTGGCCCTTGGTCCGGTCGATCCGGACCCGGACCACGTCGCCCGGCGCCCCCCGCTCGACTAAGACCACCAGGCCCCCGTGCCGGGCCAGCCCCGCCCCGCCCGGCACGATCCGCTCGACGGTGACCTCGATCTCCGTGCCCACGCCGGGCAGCACCTTGTCCGTCATCGGTCAGGTTCCCCACCGGCGGGAGATGCGCGCGGGGCGTCCTGCCGTGATCGGCAAGCACACCCTCCGCGCCGTTGGCCCCCGGCTCATCCTCCCTAGCGTAGGCGCGAGAGGGGTCCCGCGTCGAGGTCCTCCGATCCTCGACCCATGGTCACCGCTCACCGGTCACCCATCTTGACCGGGATCACGTGACCGGCGCCCCGGCGTCAGAGCACCCAACCACGGCCGGCCTCGAAGGTTCGCAGCGCCGCCACTTGGGCATCGTTCTCGACCGCGTTGGGACAGACCGAGCGCACCCGGACCAGCGCCTCGTCCGTGGTCGCACCGGCCCGGATCAGGTAGGCCGCGAGGATGGTCCCCGTCCGGCCCTGCCCGACCAGGCAGTGGACGACGACCGGTCGCCGCTCCGCGACGTGACGGT
>JACCVE010000259.1 GCA_013698285.1 Chloroflexia bacterium
CTACGAAGCCGACGCCGCCATGGCGATGCGCCGGGCCGCCCGGGAGACGGTGGCCCTGCTGCGCGGCGGGCATGCCCTGCTCGTCTTCCCGGAGGGGTACCCGACGATCGACCCCACCTTCACCCCCAAGACGCGCGATGACGAGACGCTGCCGTTCCAGCCCGGTGTGATCCGCCTGGTCGCCCTGGCCCAGGCTGATGGCGAGACGCGGGTCCCGGTGGTCCCGGCCGGGCTCGCCTACGAACGAATCGGCGAGGACCGCTGGCGGATCGCCCTGCGCTTCGGCGAGCCCGTCGCGATCTCGGGACGGGACCACTCGGCGGACATCGCGGCGCTCACGGCTCGGGTACGGGACCTGTCCGGGCTGGGGGCAGACGCGGGCGAAGGCGGCGGCGCGATCAGCCTGTCAGGTCGTTGACAGCCCGCCGTCGCGTCGGTACAGTGCGGCCGGTCCGTTCTCTCCTCTCCGAGGCACGGGGCAAAGGTGTCGTGCCATTCGCGGACGAGGCCCGTCAGCCGGGATCCCGAGTCGGTTGGCCAGGTGATGGTGGCGATGGGCACGAGCCCGGGACTGCCGCCCGGGTGAGCCGCCGTTCGCCGGATGCCGGCCCTGGTAGGCCACGGGGAGACTGAGCGGACCGGGACCGGATGATGGCGCCGCCCGGTCTGGCCATGGGCCGGCGCACCCGACACGGTGAGGCGAAGGTGCTTCGAGGGGAGATCCCGATGACGATGAAGCGTCGAACATTCGTCGGATTGTCGGCGGCCCTGGCCGCTAGCCCGTTCTTGGGTCGGGGCGTCTCGGGGGCCCAGGATGACGACCCCATCGACGCGTCCCCCGCGGCGACGCCCGGTGGGACGCCTGCCGCCCTCAGCGCCGATGACCTGAAGGTGCTCTACGGCCCGGTCCAGGGCAACAGCGCCTACCGATTGGTGTTCATGCAGGTCTTCCCGGACAACCCGTTCTGGACCACGCTCAAAGACGCGGTCGTCGCCCGGGCGGCCGAGAACGGGGTCACGGTCGAGGTGATCGCCCTGCCGACGACGAGCGGCGTCGCTGAGCAGGTCTCCCAGATGGAGAACGCGGTAACCCAGCAATACGACGGGATCATCCTGGGTACGGTCGACGCGGCGGGGATCATCCCCGGCATCACGACGGCCAACGCCGCCGGTATTCCGGTGCTGGCCGTGGACACCGCCCCATCGGGCGGCGAGATCATCAGCCTTGTCCAGACCGACAATGCCCTGGCCGCATCGCGGGGTGGTGACGTGATCGCCGAGGCGATCGGCGGTGCTGGCAAGGTCCTCAATCTCCAGGGCGACCTGGCCAACCTCAACGGCCAACTGCGAAACGAGGGGTTGCACCGCTCGCTGGAGGCCTTCCCGGACATCGAGATCATCGACCAGAACACGCATTGGCAGGCGACCGAGGCACTGGCGATCACCGAGAACATCTTGACATCCGACCCGGACCTGGTCGCCATCTTCGCCGCGAACGACCCCCCGGCCCTGGCCGCGCTTGAGGTCTGCCGCGCCCAGGGGCGGGACGATATGGTCATCGTGGGATTCGACGGCACACGGGACGGACTCCAGGCCGTCAAGGATGGCGGGCTGATCGCCAACATCCTCCAGTTCCCCGACGTGATGGGGATCATCGGGGTAGACCTGATGGTCCGGCACCTGAATGGGGAAGAGATCCCGGCAACGGTCGATTCGGGGTCCGGCGTCGTCACGGCCGACAACGTCGACGAGTACCTCACGGTCTGATTCGCGGCGTCGCGGTCGGGTGACGGGGGGACGGCCGCGATGCCGTCGTCCGGTGGACGGTCGATCATGGTCGATGAATGGTCGCCCCCGTCGCCCGGTCCTGCCGGGAATGGGGCGCTGGGTGACCGGATCCTGACCCTGGACGGGATCACGAAGCGATTCCCGGGCGTGGTCGCGCTGGACAATGTCTCGTTCGACCTGCGCCCTGGCGAGGTCCACGTCCTGGTCGGGGAGAACGGGGCCGGAAAATCGACCCTCGTCAAGATCCTCTCCGGTATCTACCAGCCGGACGCCGGGGAGATCCGGCTCGATGACCGACCCGTCACGCTGGCCAGCCCACACGCGGCCCAGGTGATGGGGATCAGCACGGTCCACCAGGAACTCAACCTGATCCCACACCTCGACGCGGCGCGCAACATTTACCTCGGGCGGGAACCATTGCGCGGAGCGCTGGGGATCATCGACTGGCCAGCGGTCTACGCCGGGGCATCGGCCCAGTTGGCGGCCCTGGGCATGACGTTCGACCCGCGCACCCGGGTCCGGCGCCTCGGTGTCGCGATGCAGCAGATGACCGAGATCGCGAAGGCCCTGGTGGCCCAGGCCAGGGTCCTGATCCTGGACGAGCCGACCGCGGCGATCACGGCCGAGGAGTCCGAGCAGATCTTCCGGATCACCGACCACCTGAAGCGTCAGGGCGCGGCGATCGTCTTCATCTCCCACCACCTGGAGGACGCGACCCGGATCGGGGATCGGGTCACGGTGTTCCGCGACGGGCGCAACGTGGCGACCCTGCCGATGGCAGACACGTCGCCGCGGGAGTTGATCCGCTTGATGGTCGGACGGGAGCTGACCCAGCAGTTTCCGAAGACCACGGTCGAGCCGGGTGCGGTCGCCTTGAAGGTGTCCGGCCTGACGCGGCGCGGCGTCCTGCACGACGTGTCGTTTGAGGTGAGACGGGGGGAGCTCCTGGGGATCGCGGGGCTGGTCGGGGCGGGGCGGACCGAGATCGCCCGGGCGATCTTCGGGATCGACCCGATCGACGGCGGCACGATCGAGATCAAAGGCCGGCCGGTCGTGATCCGCGATCCGGCCTCGGCGATCAAGCGGGGAATTGCCCTGCTGCCGGAGGATCGGAAGCAGCAGGGGCTCGTCCTGCCCCTGTCGGTGGGGGACAACATCGCGATGGCGGCGCCCGGCCGGTTGCCCTCGCCGCCGGGCCTGGTACCGCCCTCCCGGCGCAGGCGGGCGGCCGAGCGGTTCATCGCGGCGTTGCGGATCAAAACGCCAGGCGCCTCGCAGCGGGTGATCAACCTCTCGGGCGGGAACCAGCAGAAAGTGGTGTTGGCCAAGTGGCTGTTGACCGAGGCGGACATCTTCTTCTTCGATGAGCCGACGCGGGGCATCGACGTTGGCGCTAAGGTGGAGGTCTACCGGCTGATGAACGACCTGCTGGTACGTGGCGCCGCGATCGTGATGATCTCGTCCGAGCTGCCGGAGGTGCTGGGGATGAGCGACCGGATCCTGGTGATGCGGGGAGGTCGGATCGTGGCGGAGCTGGATGGACCCGGAGCCACGCAAGAGCAGGTGATGACCCACGCGGCGGGCGGGGGAGAGGCGGCATGAGGGCAGTTCGCGGGACGGCCGCCCGGGCCGTGGCGACGGACGCGGTCGAAGGTCTCGGCTCGGGGTCGCCTGGCCGGCCAGAGATGCCCGGGTTGCCCGGCGGGTTCGACCCGGCGCCGCGCCGCCGGTTTGGCGGGGTGGACCTGGGGACCGTGTCCCAGACCATGGGTTCGCTCCTGAGCCTGGTGATCCTCTCGCTCGGGATCTGGATCGCCGAACCCGTCTTCATGTCCGACAACAACTGGATCAACATCGCCCGCCAGGCGTCGTTCAACGCGATCCTGGGCATGGGGATGACGTTCGTGATCCTGACCGGCGGGGTCGACCTCTCGGTCGGCTCGATCGTCGCCGTCTCCTCGGTCACCGGGGGGCTCTTGATCTTCGACTATGGGTGGAACATGTGGCCCGCCGTGCTGGCCATGGTCGCGGCGGGGGGCCTATGCGGCCTATTCAATGGGGTCATCGTCACCCTGGGCAAGATCCCGCCCTTCATCGTCACGCTGGGCACGATGCAGATCTTCCGCGGCATCGCCCTGCAATTGACGAATGGCAGTCCCCGGGCCGGCATCCGCGAATCGGCCCCGAACTTCGACATCTGGGGGACACGGAACTTCTGGGGGGTCCCATCGCCGGTGATCATCGCGGCGGTGGTCTTCGTCGCCGGGTACTTGATCCTACGCTACACCCGCCTCGGACTCTACACCTACGCGATCGGCGGCAACGAGCAGGCGACTCGCTTCTCCGGGGTCCACATCGACCGGTACAAGCTCACCGTCTACACCCTGATGGGGGTCACCGCCGGCATCGCCGGGGTGATGATCACGTCGCGCTTGAACTCGTCCCAGCCCACCGTCGGGAACGGGGCGGAGTTGGACGCGATCGCCGCGGTCGTGATCGGGGGAACGTCACTGTTCGGCGGTGAGGGCACCATCGTCGGAACGATCATCGGCGCCCTGCTGATGGCGGTGATCCGGAACGGCCTGACCTTGATGCACGTCAGCGCCTTCTACCAGCAGATCGTGATCGGGTCGGTGATCATCCTCGCTGTCCTCATCGACCGGTTGCGGCGGCGAGGGTAACCTGGGCGTCGGGGTCCGGGCGCGTTCGGTGCCCGGGCACCGGACCACCAGCGGTGATCGGCCGGACTACGCGGTCTGCCGGACCGGGGCTGCCGGCTCGGGACGCACCGCCGGCAGGTGGGCCGCCGGCGGCGTCGGGGTGGGGCGGTGTTGGGCAGGAGGGGTCGTGCCGGATACGGCCTCGAAGAGGCGCGACAGGTCGTCCTCGCTGGGGGGGACACCGCCGAGGTCGGGTCGCGCGTCGTCGCCGACCGCGATGAGGCCCATCTCGCGGAGGCGGATGACCGCCCGCAGGAGGACGAGTTCATCGATCGGCAGGATGTCGATCAACTCTCCAAGGGACCCGATGCCGATCCGCAGCGCGGCCAGGATGCGCTGGGCGTCGGGGTCGCTGACCGGCAAGCCGTCACTCCCTTGGTAGAGGGCGATCGGGGCGTTCATCTTCGGCAACAGGACGCGCAGTTCGCTCAGCTCGTCCACCCGGCGGGTCGCTTCGAGGAGGATGCGCTCGGCGTTGAGGGGGACCTGGTCCGGGCTGGTCGCGACTCCCGCGCGGGGCGAGTAGGCAAAGGTCCCCGTGTCGGCGGCGATGACCCGGGCCAGGGCCGAGATGCATTGCTCTTCGATGCACCGGGTCAGGTCATGGAGGCTGAGCCAGCCCCGATCGACGAGGATCGCCCCGAGTGACCGCCGCTCCGGGCCGTGCTCCTGGTCGTAGAGGGCCTGTTGGACCTGCTCGGTGGTGATCAGGCCGCGCCGGAGCAGGATGCGACCCAGGCGGAGGGGGAGGCGGATCGAGGAGACCTGGATCAGTTTGCCCTTGTCCAGGGTCAGGCTGACCTGGTCGTTCTCGGCGGTGATGATGAGTTGCCCCGTCGCCCGGCGGAAGGTGAGCAGTTGCAGGATGCCGGCGACATCGAAATCGCCCAGCCCGCCCATGACGCCCGTCATCTCGAATGGCCTTTCAGTCGGGACGCCCACCGAATCGCCAGGGCATCCGAGGCCATCGCCGAGATGACCGCGTCGGGGTTCACTCGACGCCGGCCGAGCCGCCCGTTGACACCGATGATAGGCGCCAGACCCAAGGCCGGACACCGCAACGAAGTCCCCGCCCGGTTGGGACGGGAGTACCGGACCATGGGCTGATCGGCGACCGGGCTCAGGCCCATCCGGTCCTGGTGGCGAGCCACGATCGGCTGACGTTCCCTTGGGCCGATTGGGAGGCTCGCAAGGTGGGGAGGCCCGGCGACGCGGGCCGCAACGCCTCCGTCGTGAAGAAGCCCGCCATGGCGGCGATGACGGCCGTCATCGCGTTGGCGTCGGCCGCGCGGGCAGCAGGGTGACGAGCGACCAGATCCCACGGAGGTGGTCCGCCCTGCATGGCGACACTCGGCGCGAAGAACACCATGTCCGCCCAGGCCGCGCCCACGCGAGCGTGTGGCCAGTCCACCACCAGCACCTGGTCCGGCGTGAGCAGCATGTTGTCCGCCCGGAGATCGAGGTGCAGCAGAGTCTCGCCCGCGATCGCGGCGGGATCTCCCGCCTCCAGGATGGCGAGTGCATCGAGATGGCGGGATGATCAGGCATCGAGTCCCGCCAACTGGTCGATCTGCGTCCGTCGCCACCAACCCGTGGTGACCAGAGGCCAATCGGTGGCACGCCCGACGAGATCCGGAGTCAACGGTGACGGCGTCAGGGTCGCCGACAGTGCCGAGAGGGCGCTGATTACCCGATCCAGCTCGACGGTGCGCCACGGCTTGGCAGGATTTCGACCCTCGACATGCTCGAACACCAGCGCGACCCACCCGCCGGGGCCCTCGTCGTAGGTCCAGAGCAGCCGCGGTTCGGGCGCGTCCGCGGGCAATGCGGCGGCGATCTGCGCCCCGCGGCGATGGAACGCCGGCGCTACGACATTGGGCTCGGCACCGACGGCCTTCGCGAATACGCCGCGACCATCGGCGGTGTGAAGTGTCGCTGCCGCGCCGGGTGAGAAGCCGCTGAGGCGCGAGTCCGAGGAAATCACCGGGCTGCCGAGCCAGTCCTCGACCGCCGCCCGCACCCCGAGTGGGACGTCTCTGCAGTCGAGACGGACACTGGTCGGGGGCGGTGGCGGTACCCGGTCACGCGGCATCGGGTCGACCTCCGATCCGGGCCGGCGTGATGCTCGACGCCCATAGTGGCGTCACCGTGTCATCCGCCGACGCCGACGAGGAGTACCGGAGGGCGCCGATCAGAACCAGGGGCGGACCGGGGCGGGGAGGGAGAGGCGGAGGAAGTCGGCGG
The DNA here is from genome assembly GCA_013698285.1 of Chloroflexia bacterium. Lineage (GTDB taxonomy): Bacteria > Chloroflexota > Chloroflexia > Thermomicrobiales > UBA6265 > JACCVE01. Next base: position 6,753 of record JACCVE010000259.1, read on the forward strand.
CGACGTGGGGCATGGCGCCGAGCTTGTGAGGGGTGGGGACGTAGGCCCGGGGGGCGTAGACGTCGTGGTCCTGCTCCTCGATCTTGGCGAGGATCTTGGCGTAGAGGTGACTGATGGTAACCGTGGTCAGGCGGCCGGCCGGGCTGAGGGCGGCGATGCCGGGCTGGGAGGTGGCGTAGAGATCTCGGGCCCGGGCGATCTCGAACCGCATCAGGCCGCGCAGGTCCCCCCCGGAATGTCCAGCGAGGAGGTCCTCGGCCTGGCAGCCGAAGCGGTCCAGGTCCTCGAGCGGGAGGTAGACCCGGCCCATGCGGGCGTCCTCGGCCACATCCCGCAAGATGTTGGTCAGTTGCATGGCGATGCCGAGGTCGACCGCCCGGGGGAGGGCGGCGATGTCGCGACAGCCGAAGATCGGCGCGGCGATCAGGCCAATCGTCCCCGCGACCCGGTAGCAATAGAGGCGCAGGTCGTCCCAGGTCTCGAACGGGCGCGGGGCGAGATCCATCCGCAGGCCGGTGAGCAGGTCCCGGATCGGTTCGATCGGGATCCCATACCGGCGACGGGCATCGGCGAAGGCGACGGCGACGGGGTCGATGGGAGCGTCGAGTTCGGCCTGCCACGCATCGAGGGCCCGGGTCGCCTCCGCCAGGCCATCGGCCGGGGCCCGGTCGACGATGTCGTCGGCGACCCGGCAGTACGCATAGGCGGCATGAATCGCCTGCCGCCGGGCCAGGGGCAGCAGATGGCTGCCGAAGTAGAACGTCCGGCCGTGCAGCCGGACAACGGTCCGGCAGTGGTCCCAATCGGGTTTTGCATCACGCGGGCTCGCCGCTGGGTCGAGCCGCGTGATGGGTTGGGAACGAACGAACCTCGGGACGGTCATAGGTTCTCCGCGAGACGGGGAACGACGCCCGGCCCTCTCGTTCCTTGTGTACCCCACGCGGCCGGGTGGTGCAACCGATTCGTGCGTCCCGGTATCGCCCCCGGCCCTCGATTGCCGGGGGTGTTTGTAGCGTGAGTTGCGGACCGTGCCATGTCGAGCGCCGTTTGGCGTTGCCGTGATGGGCAGCGCGGTCCCTGGGCCCTGTCGGCTCATGGCTGATGCACATCATCCCGTAGGGCCACGATGGCGGCGCGCTCGTGGGCGCCGCGCCGTTCGAGTTCCTCTTCCCACGCCGAGCGGTGCGGGCGCAATACCTCAACCAGCAACTCCGCCACAGCCAGGTTGCGGAACCACTTCCTGTCCGCCGGGACGACCCACCACGGCGCGTCCAGCACGGAGCATGCCGCCAGCGCGTCGCGATAGGCGGCCCGGTAGTCGTCCCAACGGCGCCGTTCGACCCAGTCCCCGGCGGAGAGCTTCCAGGCCTTGGCCGGGTCGGCCTCCCGGGCCCGAAGCCGCTCCTCCTGTTCCTCCGCGCTGATGTGGAGGAAGGCCTTGACCACGATCGTGCCGCCATCGACCAGGAGGCGCTCGAAGGCGTTGATGTGGGCGTAGCGGGCGCGCCAGACCGGCTCATCGACCAGGCCGTTGACGCGGGTGACCAGGACGTCCTCGTAGTGGGAGCGATTGAAGACCACCATCGCGCCCCGTTCCGGGACTTCCCTGTGGACGCGCCAGAGGAAGTCGTGAGCCAGCTCGATCGCGGCGGGCACCTTGAACCCGACCACGCGGCAGCCGATCGGGTTCACGTCGGTCAGCACCCCGCGGATCGTGCCATCCTTGCCGCTGGTGTCCATGCCCTGCAGGATCAAGAGGAGCGAGTGGGTCCCAGCCGCGTAGAGGAGTTCCTGGAGATCGCCCAGTTCCCGGGTCAGCGGGGCGAGGGCGGCGGCCCCGGCCGCTTTGGACAGGTCACCGTCGGATCGGGTGTCGATGGCGGCGAGGTCCGGCGCCTCGCCGGGGCGGACCGCGATGGCGAAGGGCATGCTTGGATCTCCCGGGGATGGATGGTGAAGAGCGATCAGGGCGCCACTCGCGGGTCGGGCGATGCGTAACGCGGATGGCTTTGGTCTGTACTACCATAGTGGGAGGAGGTCCCCCGTGTCAGGGAGCCGGTGTGGTCGCCACGCCGTGTTCCCAGGACGGCAGACATCGTGCGACATGGTCGGCGAGATGCTCGTCCAAATCGACCACGGGACTCGCGTCCTCATGGTCCGTGACCCGGTTCAGTATGATCGTGGGATGGAGAACGCCGGGTGATCGTTGGAAACGGCCACGGGACCGAAAGCCCCCCGGCTCATGAGCCGTACTCGCCGGAGGCGGTACACCTCGACCGTGAGGACCGGCACCGGGCGTCGAATGGGCACGAGACCACCCCGGCCACGGCGAACGGTAGCCCGGGAGACATCCGTCCCGGTGGCGACTTCCGCACCCGGGCCGCTCACGCCGGGGAGGACACCGCCGCGCCGGTGCGCCCGCTGACATCGCCGATCTACCAGGGATCGGTCTACGCCTTCGATGACCCAGCCGCGTTCGCGGCCGCCCACGAGGCGAACCCGCCTCGCCCGACCTATAGCCGGGCGGGCCTCCCCAACACCTCCCAGTTGGAGCGGGCCGTCGCCGACCTGGAGGGCGGGGAGGACGCCGTCGCGACAGCGTCCGGGATGGCGGCGATCTCGACGGTCTTCCTCGCCCTCCTGTCGGCGGGCGATCACGTCCTCGTCTCGGCCGACTGCTATTCGGACACGGCGACCCTCCTGCGCGAGGGCCTGGGCCGGTTCGGGGTCGAAACGTCGTTCGTCGATACCTGCGATCCGGAATCGATGACGGGGACTATGACGCCGCGGACTCGGGTCGTCTGGGTCGAGACGATCAGCAATCCGGCGATGAAGCTCTGCGACCTGGCGGCGCTGGCGAAGCGGGCCCACCGGGGCGGGGCGCTGCTCTGCGTCGATAACACCTTCGCCACCCCCGCCCTCTGCCGCCCGTTGGAGCACGGTGCCGACCTGGTGATCCACAGTGCGACCAAGTTCCTCGGCGGCCACCACGACCTCACGGCCGGGGTGGTGGTCGGGCGCGCCGAACTGACCGCCCGCCTACGGCGATGCGCCTACCTCTTCGGCCCGACGCTCGGTGCCATGGACGCCTGGCTGGCCCTGCGTGGCATTCGTACCCTGGCGCCCCGGATGGCCTGGATCAGCGAGACCGCCCTGGCCGTGGCCCGGTTCCTCGATGGTCACCCCCACGTCACTGCCGTCCGCTACCCCGGACTCCCCGGCGGCTGGCAGGTCGACCTGGCGCGTGACCTCCTGCCAGACGGTGGTGGTGGGATGCTGGCCTTCGACGTGGCGGGGGGCCGCGAGGCCGCCGACCGGCTGCTGCGCGAGGTCCGGCTGATCCCGTTCGCCCCGAGCCTCGGCGGCACCAGCACCACCGCGGCCTACCCCCCGCACGAGTGGGGCAGCCTCCCGGGGAGCAACGGGGCGACGATCCGCCTCTCGATCGGGCTGGAAGCCGCCCGGGACCTGATCGCCGACCTCGACCGGGGACTGGCCGCCGTCGCCCGGGCGGCCGCACCGGCGGGCGTCTCCGCATGAGCGAGCGAACCACGACCGGGACCCCCGTTCCGTGGGATGGGACCACCGCCCTGGTCACCGGCGGAGCGGGCCTGATCGGCTCCCACATCGTCGATGCCGCCCTGGCCCGGGGATGGAGGGTCCGGGTCCTCGACAACCTGGAGCGGCAGACGCACCGGAACGGCCGGCCGGATTGGGTCGATGACCGGGTCGATTTCCTCCGGGGCGACGTGCGGCGGCGGGCCGATTGGGAACGGGCCCTGGCCGGGGTGGACATCGTCTTCCACGAGGCGGCCTACGGCGGCTACATGCCGGAGATCGCCAAGTTCATCAGCGTCAACAGCTACGGCACCGCGCTGATGCTAGAGACGATACGGGACCGGAACCTACCCATCCGGAAGGTGGTGATGGCCTCGTCACAGGCGGTCTACAACGAGGGTGCCTACGCCTGCCCGGAGCACGGCCACTTCTACGGCACGACCCGGCCGGTGGCCCAACTCGCGGCCAGTGACTACCACGTCCACTGCCCCCGCTGCGACCGCCCCGGCGAGCCCGTCCCCACCGACGAGGCGGCTCCCATGGGCGGCGAGAACGTCTACGCCATCAGCAAGGCCGACCAGGAACGGCTCCTCATCACTTGGGGCCGCTCGACCGGGGTGCCCGTCGTGGCGCTCCGCTACTCCTGCACCTACGGGCCGCGCCAGTCACTGTTCAACCCCTACACCGGGGTGATCGCGATCTTCTGCACCCGGCTGGCGAACGGGCTGCCGCCGGTGGTCTACGAGGACGGGCGGCAGTCGCGGGACCTGGTCTTCGTCGGGGACGTGGCCCGGGCCAATATGCTGGTCGCGGACGACGACCGGGCCAATGGGGGAGTGTTCAACGTCGGCACCGGTCAAGCGGTCGCCATTGGCGACCTGGCCCGGCTGCTGGCGGACCGGCTCGGGGTGGGGATCGAGCCGGAGATCCCCGGCGAGTTCCGGCCGGGAGAGATGCGGGCCCTGGTCTCCGACATCTCGAAGCTCGCGGCGCTCGGCTTCCGGCCGGTGACGGCGCTGGAGACGGGGATCGGCCACTACTTGGACTGGATCGGGACGCAGGGGACGATCGCGGAGTACTTCGGCGCGGCCGAGCGGCGCCTGCGCAAGCGGCAGGTCGTCAAGCGAGCGGCCCCGGCCGGCGTGGCCGGGGGGACGGCGTGAGCGGCCTGCCTAAGCCGACGCTGGCGTTCGTGATCCCCGCGCTCGACGAGGAGGCCTCGATCGGCGGCCTGGTCGAGGAGATCCGGGCGGTGGCCGGGCGGCCCGACTTGCCGGTGACCGTCACCGCGATCTACGTGGTCGACAATGGCAGCGGGGACGCCACGGCCGAGCGGGCCCGGGCGGCCGGGGCCGAGGTGGTTTCGGAGCCGAGGCGTGGCTACGGCCGGGCCTGCCTGACGGGGGTGCTGGCGGCCCGGGCCGATCTGGTCGCCCTGATGGACGGCGACCGCAGCGACCTGCCGGCGGAGTTGCCCCTGCTGCTGGGGCCGATCCTGGCCCGGCAGGCCGACCTGGTGATCGGCTCGCGGACCCTCGGCACGCACGAGCCCGGCTCCCTGACCGCGCCGCAGCGATTCGGGAACGCCCTGGCGGCCGGGCTGCTCCGCCTCCTGTTCGGCGTCCGGGTCTCGGACATCGGCCCGTTTCGCGTTATTCGGCAGCGGGACCTGTTAGGACTGGGAATGCGGGAGATGACCTACGGC